>JAJFHI010000056.1 GCA_021775715.1 Hyphomicrobiaceae bacterium
ACCCAGTCGCCGCAATTGAGATAATGTACGCCGTCAAACTCGCGGGATGCCGCGCGGTGGATGTGGCCGCAGATCACGCCGTCTGCGCTACGTCGCTTGGCTTCGTCGGACAGGTTTTTTTCAAACTCACCGATAAAGTTGACAGCGGATTTGACACGCGATTTTAGATAGGCCGACAAAGACCAGAACCCAAGACCGAAGCGGCGACGGACAAAGTTGAGCGGCCAGTTGAGCCACAACGTGAATTCGTAACTGCGGTCGCCGAGCAGTGCGAGCCACTGCGCATATCGAACAACGACATCAAATTCGTCGCCATGCATTACGACATAGCGTTTGCCGTCGGCGGTTTCGTGGATATCTTGGAGTTTGATGTCGATGCCGCCGAACTTTTGACCGCAATACTCGCGCAGTCCATCGTCGTGGTTTCCTGGAATGAAAATCACATTTGTGCCCTTGCGCACTTTGCGCAGAAGCTTTTGCAAAACGTCATTGTGTGATTGAGGCCAGATGGCGCCGCGGCGGATGCGCCAGAAGTCAACGATGTCGCCCACAAGATAAATTGTCTCGGCATCGTACTCGCGCAGAAAATCAATCAGCAGTTCTGCCTGCGAGGCCCGCGTTCCAAGGTGGACGTCAGAGATAAAAAGAGTGCGGTATTTTGCCATCGATCCTGCCTCATGAATGGGTCTGACGGGCACGCCTGTTACGATTTCCCGGCACATTTGCGGGATTCAGGTTGCAGGAATGTGACAGCCGTCTGTCCTGCCACCACCACAGTTAAACATTTCGTGGATAGGCGTCAAAAACGCCAAAATCGTCGAGAATGCCGTGCTTTTTTCAGGCTTTTGCTCACCAATCAAACATCTGGGCCAACTCTGTTGTTTACATGGTTCAGTAGATTTCAAAGGGGAAATAGCGCGCCACCAGTTCTTGGAAGCGTCCACTGGCCCGGACCCGGTCTAAACCATCATTGATCACGGCTCGCAACCGGCTGTCGCCCGGCCGGATAGCAATGGCCAGACCATCGCCAAAAAACTTCGGCTCAAGGAATGGGCCGCCACGAAATTCGCAGCATTGTTTGGACAGGGTGCCGTTGAGCCAGAAGGCCAGGCTGATGCCGTCGCCAAAGATGACATCGACCTTACTTTCGCTAAGGGCTTCGCGCACTTTGTCGGTCGACTTGTAAGACTGGATGCGGGCGTCACCGAAGAATGTCTTGAGGTAGGCCTCGTGGGGTGTGCCAGCAGCTACGCCAATGCGCCTCTCGACGAGTGCCTCCCGGGAGATATCGACCTTGCGTCCGGTGCGGCGGGCAACGAAGCGGCCTGGCGTGTGGAAATAACGCGCGGTGAAATCAACATTGCGCAGGGCTTTCGCCGTTACGGTCTGGGCTGCGATGATCGCATCACCTTCGCCGCGCCTAAGGGCTGGCACCAGTTTTTCCCAAGGCTGCACCTTAATATCGCAGGCTAGGTTGGTTTCAAGGCAGATGGCGCGTGCGAGATCGATGTTGAACCCTGTAAGGATGCCGTCCTCGTCGTAGAAATTAAACGGCGGGAATTCTCCTTCGGTCAGGAATTTGATGACGACGCGGCGGTCCGAGGCGGGTTGTCCTGTCGGCACCGGCGTTGCTTTTTGCGCCGTCACCGAAGTTGCAATTCCGAATGGCAGGAGCGTCGCCAGCATGAGCGCGGCCGCAAAATTGCGCAGACCTGGTACTCGCGGACAGGGCGTTTGAAAGTTGGTTGCGGTCATTGCGAAGCCCCGAAATCGTTCCTTACGTAAGATCAGCTGACAAAAAAGCAGTCTACTGCAAATTTTTTTACAATCGTATAGTGCAAGGCTGTACGATCGTACGTAGGCGGTCTGTCAAAAACACGGCAGGCGCCGGTTGTGCGTTCTTATGTCTTCTCTTTCTCCGTAGTTGATTTTGTGTCTCGTCGTCAAAAGACATCTGAATTCTGCGATTTTGTTTCCCGGACCGATGTGCGGTTGCAGCACTCTGTGCACGCGCGGGGGCTAGGCACGCCGATACAACGCCTGGATGACAGCGCCACGGGACGAAAGCCAGACCCATCGGATGCGGCCAGACGGTTGGACAAGGCCGTCAATGGCTTGCGCGACAGCGCCCCGGAGTTCTCGGCCGCGACCCGGCTTCAACGGTGGCAGCTCGGAGCGATTTTCATCCTGTTGCCCGCCGTAACGGCTGTTGGCTTGCTCGTCTCCAGCACGGTTCTTGTTGTGATGTTGGCGGGTTCATTCTTTCTGACGATTGTGTTGCGGTTTGTTGCAATTCGCCAACTTCTGTATTGCCAAGAGGGTGCCCATGTCTCGACGGATGGCGCCAATGACGTTTTTCAACGCACATTTGACCCGGTTGCGGCTCGCCCGCAGGGGATGGCGCGTTAGTGTTTTGGCGTCGACCACATGGGAAGAGGCGCCGCCGGACTTTCGCATCTGATTGGGCCAGCGCACGCGTTGGCTGAAGGGTTGGTTGCAAACCTATCTTGTGCAGATGCGGTCGCCCGCACAGCTGTTGCGCGATCTCGGCTGGTGGCAGTTTGCGGGCTTTCAGGTTCTGATGGGTGGCTTGCTGTTATCAGCACTGATCCATCCGTGGTTCTATGTCTATCTGCTGGCCGTTTTGGCTATTGACGCACCGACGGGTTTTGAACCGCTCTCCCAAGGTGCGTCTGGGGCAGGAATTTTCCAAGCGGTGTTGGGTAACTGGTTGTTGTCTGTTGGCGTTGTGAATCTGTTGCTCGGTTACGTGTCCGCGATGGTGTTGGGAGCGGTGGCCGTCACCAAACGCCGCCGTCGGCGGCTGCGCTGGCATGTGCTTTGGATGCCGATTTACTGGCTGGGTATTTCGTTTGCCGCACACAAAGCGATCTGGGAGTTTGCGCGCAATCCGTTTCATTGGGAAAAGACACCACATCGCAAGCGGGAGGCTGGTGGCGTGGTGGGACGTGGCGAGGAATAGTCATTCAGGTTCTTTGAATATTCCCGTAGGAAGGCCGTCCATGCTGACCTGGTTTTTTTCCCGCCAATAGTCCGCTATCTCATTTCGCGTCTTCGTTTCTGCCCACCGGTTCAAGGTATCGCGTTCGCCCTGATAATCGAAGAACGGGACAGCCAAGCCGCAGGAGGTTTGAACAAGGTCGAAGTCTAGCTGCACGATTTGGCGCGCGGCATGAGCACGTTCGGTCGCAAACCATGTTGTAACCAGATCTGCATATTCCGCACTGTCGCGGTGAATAACGTGGCCGCGCCCGTACAGGCGCATAATCTGGGGTGGGTGTTCGAAAGCGCACATCATGATTGTCATGCGGCCGTCGGCGAGCAAATGGGCGGCTGTTTCGTTGCCGCTGCCGGTTTTATCGAGATAGATAGCCGTGTTGTCATCCGTAATTCTCAGGCAATCCGTACTGCGCGGTGAAACGTTTACTCGGCTTGAGTCTGTTGCCGAGGCAGTAAAGAATATTTTTTGCCGCTCGATAAATTCCTTCAGTTTTGGTTCCAGCGTTTGGTACGGTTTCGCCATATCTGAAGGCCTTTCGCATTTTCGAGTGTTTTGGATTGCAACTGATTTGGAGCGGGTGGAGGGAATCGAACCACACCGTCGCAGGCGGTCATTACAGTTTTGCGAGGGTTCGAGCTAGATGACGCTCGCGGTCGCAATACTCGCTTTAACTTCAAGTGGAGCGGGTGGAGGGAATCGAACCCACGTCACTTGCTTGGGAAGCAAGAGCTCTACCATTGAGCTACACCCGCGTTGCTATTTGGCCAGTTACCACGTCGAAAGCGTCGTTGAAAGAGCTAAACATGGGCCCGCAGTGCATCAGGGTCACCGGTTTGTGAGTTTGGTGTGTTCGTTGGCGCGTGTTATCCATTCGGTTCTATGATCAGGATACACAGGGTACGATATCGGTGAACACGATTGTCAAAGACGGCGCGGTCATTAACCCGACCGGCAAGTTTGAAGATCCAGACACAACAGCAAAAGGCGAAAAGCGCGCCAAAGTGGAGCTGGAACATCTCGATACACTCTGGATTAACACCGGAACGCTTTGCAACATTGAGTGTGTGAACTGCTACATCGAGTCGAGCCCGACCAATGATCGGCTCGTCTATATGAATGCAGCCGAAGTTGGGGCTTATCTCGGTGAGGCCGAAAGGACCCGCACGCGCGAGATAGGGATCACTGGCGGCGAGCCGTTTATGAATCCTGACATTCTAGCCATTCTAGAAGATGCGCTGGGCCGCGGCTTCGAGGTTTTGTTGCTGACCAATGCGATGCAGCCGATGCAACGCCCAAGCATCCAAAAAGGTCTGTTGGCGCTTGTTGAGAAGTATCGTGAAAAATTGACACTGCGGGTCAGCATCGACCACTACACGCAGGTCCTGCATGAAACGGAGCGCGGGCAGCGCACGTGGGAAAAAGCGGTCGCTGGGCTTGATTGGTTGGCCAAACACAATTTCAAAATCGCGATTGCCGGGCGCACCTGTTGGGATGAGACGGATGAGATGTCGCGCGGAGGTTACGCGGAACTGATTGCTGAACGCGATTGGCAGATTGATCCCGCCGATCGCCAGCAGTTAATGCTCTTGCCGGAAATGGACGGCAGTCACGACGTGCCAGAAATCACAACGGCCTGCTGGGGTATTCTCAACAAACGCCCGACCGACCTGAGGTGTGCAACCTCGCGCATGGTCGTCAAGCGGAAGGGGGCCGACAAGCCGGTCGTTCTGCCATGTACGTTGTTGCCCTACGATAAGGCTTTTGAGATGGGCGAGACATTGGACGAGGCGTCTAAGTCAACGGGCGGCATGTTCGACAGTGGTGCCGTGAAGCTGTGTCATTCCCATTGCGCGAAGTTCTGTGTGCTTGGTGGCGGAAGCTGCTCGTAGTGCCAGCGCCAACTGTGGCACCTGTTAGTAAAAAAACACCCGGGCTTTCACCCGGGTGTTTTTCATTTCTTGGCTGAAAACGGACGTTGCCTACTTCTTCAGCGCGTCGCGAATTTCTGTGAGAAGAACCACTTCGTCTGATGGCGGCGCGGCGGCGGCTTCTTCTTTTTCTTTCTTTGCAGCCACCTCCTTGAGGTGATTGACGGTCTTCACCATCATGAAGACGGCAAATGCGACGACCAGGAAGGCGATGCAGTTGTTGATAAAGCTGCCAATATTTATCGATACGGCTTCTACACCCTCAGATGCCGCTTTCAGTGGGATTTTAATGTTTGAAAAATCAACACCACCGAGCAAGAGGCCGATAGGTGGCATGGCAACGTCATTGACGAGTGACTTCACTATTGTTCCGAATGCCCCGCCGATAACGATGCCGACCGCCATATCGATCATGTTGCCTTTGATGGCGAAATCTTTGAATTCGCTAAGCATCCCCATAACTGAAGTCTCCTATTTTCTGTGATCCAAAAATCGAGTCCCCCCTCCCGGCTGAGGGGTCGTCGAAAAATTGCAAGCTCTGGCCAAAGTGATTTTTCGACTCAGATAGCGCGCAACAGATTTGCACACGGAATCCAATTTGCACAGTAACTAGGCACCTAGACAAAGTGTTTCTACGCTGGTTAACGCGACGTGTGCATACCGCAGAACGGCCCGACCAAATGCACGCGAACGTTGGACGTTCTTATCTGCTTTTTCGCCAATTGCTTGTCTGAGGATGGATTTGTGCGGAATATCAACTAGTTTGACATTTGGCTGACTGTTTATTGCAGGTGGGCAAATTTGAAGCCCACCGGCATCCAACTTTGTGCTGATGGTGCGGGTGCGGCGCAAAAATGGAGTTTGTTTGAAGCGCGATGTTTGATGGCCCTTTCATAATCACGCTGGCGCTAGCGTATGTTCTGACGCTGTTTGCGATTGCGTGGTTCGGCGATCGCATGGCCCGCGCCCAGAGCAAGGGGAGCAACAGACTAGCCCCAAGCTGGTGGACCTTCGGTGCGGGCGACGGTGTCTGGGGGCGACCGTTGATCTACACGCTGTCGTTGGCGGTCTACTGTACCTCTTGGACGTTTTTTGGCAGCGTTGGATTATCGGCCCGGACGGGGTTTGATTTTGTTCCGGTCTTCCTCGGCCCGATCCTAATGTTTACCATCGGTCTGCCGCTTGTTCTGCATGTCATACGGCTTGCCAAAAATCACAACATCACGTCTGTCGCCGACTTTCTGTCGGCACGTTATGGTAAGAGTCAATCGGTCGCATCCGTTGTCACGATCTTCATGGTCATTGCGATTTTGCCCTACATCGCATTGCAGCTCAAGGCGATTGACGTTGCTGTCGACATTCTCTTGGGCAGCGGCCCGCAGTTCTCCACCATGTTGCCGCGACTGAGCTTCGACGGCACGTCATTTTTGATCACGTTGGCGCTCGCGGCATTTGCCATTCTGTTCGGCACCCGCCACGCAGATGCAACCGAACACCAGCAGGGCCTGATGTTGGCGATCGCTGCGGAGTCGCTTGTGAAATTAGCCGCCTTCGTCGCGGTAGGGCTTTTTGCCGTCTACTCGATTTTTTCAGGCATCGACCACTTTGCCTATCGCGCGGCTGAGAATTACCGGATCATCGAGACTTTTGGTCAGGGCATTGATGGCGGCAGTTGGCTGACGGTTACATTGTTGAGTTTTGTCGGTATGTTGCTGTTGCCCCGCCAGTTCCATGTCTCGGTCGTGGAAAACAGATCGGAAGGTGAAGTGCGCCGTGCCGCATGGTTATTTCCGATTTACCTGCTGCTAATCAATCTATTTGTCGTCCCTATTGCGATGGCCGGGATCATGACAGTTCCGACCACAGGGACGCCCCCGGATTTCTACATGATCGGGTTGCCGATTGCGGCGGGCTCGCAAGGCATGACCCTGTTTGCATTCATTGGTGGGCTTTCGGCAGCAACAGCGATGGTGATCGTTGAGACGATTGCTTTGGCAATTATGATCTGTAACGGCGTCGTGCTGCCGCTGCTGTTGCGCCGGAACATGCTTGATGATGTTGCGCCGCGAAATGTCAAACAACATTTGCTGACCATCCGACGCGTTGCAATCGTGCTTGTTCTTTTGTGCAGCTATGTTGTCTATCGTGCGCTGGGGACGACTCAGGACCTTGCCGCGATTGGTTTGAACTCGCTTGCCGCAGTGGCTCAGATGGCACCGGCATTTTTCATCGGCTTGGTCTGGCGGGGTGCGTCGGCGCGGGGAGCAATCTGTGGCTTGATCGCAGGCTTTGCGATGTGGAGCTACACGCTGTTGTTGCCATGGCTGGCAGATGCCGGCTGGATCACGACGACCATTGTCGAGAATGGTCCATTTGGGTTTTCCTATCTCAGACCGCAGCAGTTGCTCTATTTCAATTTTGAGCCTCTGACCCACAGTGTTGTGTGGAGCCTTGTCGTCAACACGATTACTTACGTCGCTGTATCAATGCTCTGGCCGCCGAAAGTCGTTGAGCAAATGCAAGCGGATGCTTTTCTGTCGAACCAGGATAGCGGCGGCGTCAATGCGACAACGCCCCTCGACCCACTGCAGATGACAGTCAGGGTCCGTGACCTGCAATCGGCCGTTGAACGTTATCTTGGTGGACAGCGTGCCGAAAGTGCGTTCGTGGAGTATGCCAGTAGCCGCCAGCTCGCCTTCGACCCAGATGCCAAAGCTGATGTCGGCATGTTCCGTTTCACAGAACATCTGTTGGCAAGTGCGATTGGTCCGGCATCATCAAGGCTTGTGCTGGCGTTGTTGTTGAAGCGCGAAAACGTGTCACATCACTCAGCCAGGCAGCTGCTTGATGATGCCTCGGAAGCTTTGCAGTACAACCGAGATCTGCTGCAGCTTGCGATCGACCAGGTTCGTCACGGTTTGTGTGTGTTCGACAAGGACATGCGGCTCATTTGCTGGAATCGACAATTCCGATTGTTACTTGATCTACCGGCCGATGTTGTTCGTGTCGGCTTGCCACTGGATCGCATGCTGCGTGTGTTTGCGGAGCGCGGAGATTTCGGCCCCGGTGACATGGAAAACATGATCACCCAAAGGCTGAAGAAATTAGCGGTGACGAAAGAGACATTCCAGGAGCGCTTTCATGACGGCGCCCGCGCGCTCGAAATCCGCACCAGTCCGATGCCACTGGGCGGCATTGTGACGACCTTTTCCGACATAACAGACCGTATTAGCGCGGCGACGGCTTTGGCGAGGGCCAATGAAAGTTTGGAGCGGCGTGTCCGGGAGCGCACTGCCGAACTGTTG
>JAJFHI010000057.1 GCA_021775715.1 Hyphomicrobiaceae bacterium
GACCCTGACATACAACTCGCAAGCCTCGATCACGCGATCTGGTTCCATCGCCCGTTCCGCGCAGACGACTGGCTGCTCTATGCCCAAGACAGTCCAAGCGCCCAGGCAGCCCGAGGTTTCGGCCGCGGTGAACTTTACACAAGAGACGGTGTTTTGGTGGCGTCGACAGCACAGGAAGGGCTGATACGATTACGCGATCACTCACGAAAGAGTAAAAAATAGGCATTCTTATAGCGGTGCCTAATTATTGACCTCTCATGCAGGAGCTGAGCATAGAAATCTCGGCATGGCTAGAAATTTTATATTGTCTAAACAATACCTTAGATCCATTTCTCGCGTTTGGCACGCCACTTGTTTGTTAACACCTCGATAACCGTTGTCCCGATGGGGTCACGGTACATGGTGTGGTGCGTCCTTAACGATCGCTAGTCAGCGATTGGGAGGACAATAACAAGGGGGTCTGCATGAAGCTGATTTCAGCTGTCATAAAACCTTTCAAACTTGACGAAGTGCGTTCTGCATTCACGGACATGGGCCTTCAGGGCATGACCGTGACCGAAGTGAAGGGTTATGGCCGACAGAAGGGCCATACCGAGATTTATCGCGGTGCTGAATACGCCGTGAGTTTCCTTCCTAAAATCAAAATCGATGTCGTCGTTCCGGCGACGCAAGTCGAGAAAACCGTTGAGGCGATCGCTGGAGCCGCGAAAACCGGCCAGATCGGCGACGGCAAAATCTTTGTTTCGCCGATCGAACACACGGTGCGGATCCGCACCGGTGAAACCGACGATACCGCACTTTGATCAGCTCACGTTGGAAAGGGTAATCCCAATGAAGGGACACACGAACAGGTTTGGGCTGGTTGCGTTCGCCGCAGTGGCTTTTACCGCAATGATACAACCAGCACTCGCACAGGATGCAGCCGCTGCATCCACAATTGCTTCTGCTGACGCACAATACATCTTCAACACGTTGCTGTTCTTGATCGGTGGCTTCCTCGTTATGTGGATGGCTGCTGGCTTCTGCATGCTCGAGTGCGGTCTCGTTCGCTCCAAAAACGCTTCTATGCAGGCAACTAAGAACGTCGCCTTGTTCTCAATCGCCGGCATCATGTATTGGGCCGTCGGCTACAACATCATGTACGATGGAGTAGACGGTGGTTTCATTGGCTCGGTGACACCGAAAATCATTCCGGCAATTGACAAAGATGCAGGCACGTACACGGTAGCATCAGACTGGTTCTTTCAGATGGTGTTTTGTGCAACGACCGCCTCGATTGTCTCCGGTACTCTTGCTGAGCGCATCAAACTGTGGCCATTCCTGATCTTCGTGATCATCCTGACCGGCTTCATCTACCCAATCCAGGGCGCTTGGAAATGGGGCGGTGGCTGGTTGGCTTCCGGTGCCGACACAAGCTGGATCAAAGACGTTAGTGGTGGTGAATTCCAGGACTTTGCTGGCTCAACAATTGTTCACTCCGTCGGCGGTTGGGCTGCTCTCGTCGGTGCACTATTGCTTGGCGCACGTACAGGAAAGTACAGTCCTGGCGGCACAATTACGCCAATGCCCGGTTCAAGCATTCCGCTTGCAGCACTTGGTACGTTCATCCTTTGGCTTGGTTGGTTTGGCTTTAACGGTGCGTCCCAACTTGCTATCGGCACGATCTCTGATGCGTCGGCAGTTTCGCGCATCTTCGTCAACACCAACCTGGCCGCTTGCGGTGGTGTTGTTGTTGCGCTTGTTACGACCCAGCTTTTGTACGGCAAAGTGGATACCACCATGGTTTTAAACGGCGCCCTGGCTGGTCTGGTTGCTATTACGGCTGAACCACTGACACCAACTCCACTTGCGGCCATTGTCATTGGTGGCGTCGGCGGTCTGATCGTTGTCCTGACAGTTCCACTGCTCGACAAACTACGGATCGACGACGTTGTTGGTGCTGTTCCGGTTCACCTCTTCGCAGGTATCTGGGGCACGATGGCTGTGCCGCTCACAAACGGTGATGCAAACTTCATGGCTCAGGCCATTGGCATTGGTGCCATCGGCGGCTTCGTGATCGTGGCAAGTCTCATTGTTTGGACATTGCTCAAATTCACAATTGGTCTTCGCCCCTCACTGGAAGACGAATTGGAAGGTCTCGACAAAGCCGAAATCGGTATCGAAGCCTACCCAGAATTTGGCACCGGAAGTCAGCGCCTTGCTGGCTAATTCGGTCCAACTCCTGAGCTACGACTTCCCCTAGACGTAGCAACACTCTGGCCCGGGACTTCGGTTCCGGGCCATTTTCATTGCCAAGTTGAGGAATCAAAAATTTGGCGTTCATTTCAGAAGTATCGCCCGATCACCAATTGATCACCCGGACCGATAACGGCCAGAAGCTTCAACATGTCTTGGCGCTGCAACCCGATGCAGCCTTCAGTTGGCTGGAAATCAATACTGGCGAGATGGATGAAAATTGCGCTTCCAAGACCCGAAATTCGTGGGACGTGATTGTTAGCCGGAACAAGGCAAATGTCGTATAAGTGATCAGTGCGCCACATTTTTTCAGCGCTGGCCGGGTAGGGCAATCGGACGGGTCGATTGTAATTGCGATCGCCCGGCTGATCACACCAGCCGTCGCTCGGCCTGGTCGCTCTGAGAGGCATGCGAGTCATTGGTTTCACTGCTTTTTCAGCGCGATAGAACCCAAATTTTAGAGGAAAAACCCCAATCGGCGTCCCCCCATCTCCTTCGCGTTTGCGCTGAACTAATCCGGAGCGGCCCAACGCACAGGGCAAGTCGAGGGCACCACAAATCAGCCGTCCGCGGACCGAACTCCGATCACGGACCTTCACAAGCAATTGACGCGGTTTGTATGGTGTCTGCATTCTCAACTTTGCGTAATCGTGGCAATCAGCGTCCATACTTATCACGCTAGGTTCACGAACCGGCCAATGCTAGCTTGGTGAAAACTACTTTCCGAATGGGAGCCTTCGAATGAGCACTGCGCGCAAGATCCTCATTGTTGACGATGATGACGATCTCCGTGAATCCCTTCATGACCAACTCGCCCTACATGACGAGTTCGACGTCACATCCGTCGAGAACGCGACACTTGGTATTGAGGCCGCCAAAACAGATCACCACGATCTGGTTCTGTTTGACGTCGGCTTGCCGGACATCGACGGTCGCGAGGCTGTAAAGATCCTGCGCAAGTCTGGCTTCAAAAGTCCGATCGTGATGCTGACCGCAAACGATTCCGACGCCGACCAAATCCTCGGTCTCGATGCTGGCGCCAACGATTACGTCGCAAAGCCCTTTAAGTTTGCCGTACTTTTGGCACGCATCCGCGCCCAGCTTCGCCAGCATGAACAGAGCGAAGATGCCGTTTTCGCAATCGGCCCTTACAGCTTCAAACCGGCGTCGAAACTTCTCATCGATCAAACCGGCAGCAAGGTTCGTTTAACCGAAAAAGAAACGTCAATCTTGAAATATCTTTATCGCTCCGGCGAGAAGGTTGTGACACGTGATGTCCTGTTGCATGAGGTCTGGGGCTACAACGCCGGTGTCACCACGCATACGTTGGAGACACACATCTACCGCCTGCGCCAGAAGATCGAAAAGGACCCGTCAAACGCAGAATTATTGGTGACGGAAACCGGTGGCTACAAGCTGGTTCCGTAGAAACCACAGGTTTCATCCCCACCCTGTCCACACACCCCTGGACGGCGGTGGGCAAATAGACCGATACTGCCGACTGATCGTTTGGGCCGTACTTGTTTCTGTGTTCATCACGCCCACAAACGCACCTGTTTTGCGTTTTTTGTGAGTAATCCAGTTCCAGAAATGAGACCACCATGTCGACCAACACACTGGCACGCGCGTTTTTGCGCGTCGCCATTTTCCAGGGCCTGCGTCCGCTGCAACTCACCGAGATTGCCAGACGTGCTGACAGAATTATTTTCCAGCCCGGCGA
>JAJFHI010000058.1 GCA_021775715.1 Hyphomicrobiaceae bacterium
ACCGACCACAAGAACATCAAAGTGGCCACCGCGATTGCTCCGACAATGACGGCACCAAAGACCGTCGTCTCTATTACGCGGTCTTCCCAATTGATGATGATTTCACCCGGCCTGTCAGCTAGCCACGAGAAGCCCGCTGCCGCTGCGACAACCACCAAAAGAAACAGGATGATACGAAACATGGGGTGCTTACCTTTTACTCGAGAGCTGCTGCTTACTCAGGCTTGGCGGGTGTGGTTGAAGGGTCGGCGTCAGGCGTTTTGCCGACGAGCGCGTTTTTCAATTGCTCATCAATCTTGGCCAGTGTGGCGTTGACTTGTGACAAGGCATTGACCTGGTCGAGCCAGTCGGCAGCTGGTGCACTTGATTGCGCTGGAAGTTTTTTGGCTTCCCGCATAACGGCCTCAAGGTCGCCGTCTTCGAGCGCAGTTCCCATGCGGCTAACGGTTGCTTCAACGCTGGCATCGTCTGCTGCGTGGTTCACTTTACGAACCCGGACGACGGATTTGGCACTAGCAAAAAATCGGTCGACGATTGAGCCATCAACCGGGGCTGTCTCAGCGTCGATGATTTTATAAGCCAAGGAGCGGAAGTCTGATTGCAGCTTCGGCAACGTCGCCACACCTTCTTTTCGGTATTTGTCGAGGGTTGTGAGTTCGAACGAGGCTGGTGCCACCTCGCGCACGCTTGCAAGCTCGGCAGAGTAAGATTGACCGCGATCAAGCGCGTTTTTCAGCTTGGACAATTCGATTGAAAGAACGATGCGCTTTGCGGTTTCCGCACGCTCGCCTTCGGTGGCAACGACGTTATCAACCTTGCTGGCAAGGGCTGCGATCTGGCTGTTGACTGAAGTGACCGCTGTTTGGATGTCGGATGGCTTCGCGGTTTTAGCAATCTTCGCGGACAAGTCGTCTTTCAGGTTGTTGACATCGCTTCGGAGCGAGCCGGTTTCCTCCTGTACGACGCGGAGCTTGTCGGTGACGTTCTTGGCGCCAGCTTTGAGGACTTCAAGCTGTTGACTGAAGCGGGCCGTGTCCGTTTTTACGGTTGCCAGCTCCCGGTCCATGCGCTCGGTGCCGGTTTGGGCGGCAACACTCGCCTCAGCAGTCGTTGCGATACGTTTTTCAACGTCCTTCGCAACGCCGTTTCTAAGGGCTGTCATCTGATTGGCAAGTGTGCGCTCAAGGTCGGCAAGACGACCGGTGATGGCTGCCAATTGAGGAACCGCACTGGCGGTGTCTCCATCGCCGGTCAGGGCTGCAGCCGACAATGTCTTCAGTTGTTGTTCGAGGCTTGCCAGACGGCCGGTAGCACTGTCGGGCGCCGCGTTTGATGAAACCTTCTTGTCAAGATCCGCGGCTTGCTCTGCCATCTCGCTTTGTTGTGATTTGATCGCCGCAAGCTCAGCTGAAATTTTGTCGACGGCGGCGAAGCGCTCCTCGGCAGCTGTTAGCTTTTCTGCAAGATCTGCCGGTATGCCAACTGCACCGTTGCCCGTGTTGGGTCCAGCGTTCTCTATAGCCGCAAGGCGCTGTTCCAGTGCTGACGTGTTAACCGATGGAGCAGTTGGTGCATGTCCCGTCATTGGTAGGATTGTGTTGGCGCCGACCAACGTCAGAGCGGCACCAACGATGCCCGCTGCCATGTGCGAAAAGAAGCCACCGCCGGATTTTTTTGCCGCAACATCTTTGATGGACTTGGCGCCGGAATTTGCTTCAGACTTCGCGTCCGGTTTTTTCGCCGTCGCATCTGGCTTGGCTGGGGGGGCGGCTGGTTTTTCCGCCGGCTTCGCGCCAGGTGTCTCCGATGCGGGTGTTGATTTGGCTGCTGTCGCGCCTGCCGAGCTTTTGCCCATTTCAGCTTTTGCGCTTGTGGCCTTGTCCCGAACTTCGGTCGCCTTCAGATCGAGGGTCGCGTGCGGTCGCTTTTCGCCTGGCTTGGATTGGTCCTTGCCGGGCGTACCCTTTTTATCCGTCATGTTCTTGGAAACCTCCACATACGCATTACGCATTCTCCCGGGCTAATGTTTTGCTCGGAAAGGTCGCAGCAGCCCGAAGCGACCGGGTGACTCATTTGATAACCGTCGTTTTGCCAAGACAGAACGCCAACTTAACCGGATTTTGCCGCCAATCGGTCGACGAGAGCAAGCATTTCTTCTGTCCTGGGACGAATAGCTATTTCAACCACAGGAGGGTTAAGGACCCGCAAAGCCTCGGCAACTGGTTCAGAAAGGCAAAGAAGAACTATTTCGCCGACTTGCTTCTGAAGGCCGTTCGCCATCACGAGTGCCGCGAATGTGGCGGCCGTTCGCGCCGACATTATGATCGCTGCATCAATGTTGCCCCCTAAGATAGCCCGTCGGGCCGAAGCTGTCAGCTTGGTTGCAGGGTTGGTTCGATAAACAACTTGGTGATTGATTGATAGTTCGGTGGACTCCAGCGCTTTGATCAAATCGAAAGCAGGTTGCTCAGGTGCAAGATAAAGCATGTGGGCGGACTGCGAAGATGACGGGATTTTTTTCGCTATCAGGGGAACGAGGTCTGCTGCTGTGGATGGTCCGGTGATGACGGATTGAAAGCCAAGTGCTCGTGCAGCATCAGCCGTCTTCGGCCCGACGACAAAAATCGGCTTGTTGGTTAGGGCCGCGAGGTCCGGGTGGTCTGCTATGGCCCGCAAAGCATTACGGCTCGTGGCGATGATCGCTGTAGTTGATGCGATATCAAAATGCTTCGGTGTGCACATCTCGATATCGAGCATCGGTGAGACGACAACGCTGTGACCGCGTTTCTCCAACAGCTCGGCCTGTATTGCGGCGTCGGGCTCGGGTCGGGTGACGAGAATGCGCATCGTGTTTACGAAGTTCTCTCGGTTAAGTCGGCAAAGAAGCCGGGGCCGGCTTGCTCGAGTAGCTTGATGCCTGCAGCATCGGCCAACTTGACAGCTTCCGCTGGTTTGCCAACGGACGCTTCGGCGTACGTTGTTTGACCGTCCGGCGACAGGATTTGTCCGCGAAATCGAATGGTATTGGTTTTGCGGTCAAGTTCGGCCAGGGCTCCGATGGGCGTTCGGCAGGAGCCGTCGAGGCGGGCCAGGAAAGCACGTTCGGCTTCGACACACAAAGCGGTCTCGGGATGATTGAGTGGGGCGACAAGCACGCGCGTTATTTCGTCATCGATGCGGGTTTCGATGCCAACGGCGCCCTGGGCCGCGGCTGGTAGCATCATCTCCGTTTCGATCGCAGACGTAATACGGTCCGACATCCCGAGCCGGTTGAGGCCGGCGCATGCCAGAAACGTCGCATCGGCGATGCCATCTTGTAACTTCTTCAACCGAGTCTGCACGTTGCCACGAAACTCAACGACGCTGAGGTCGGGCCGAAGTGATTTTAGCTGGGCTTGGCGCCTGAGTGACGATGTCCCGACAACCGCGCCGGACGGCAACTCGGCGAGCGATTTGTATTTCAGGCTGATGAAGGCATCGCGCACGTCTTCGCGTTCAAGAATGGATGAGATCTCCAAGCCGTCCGGCAACATCGTTGCAACGTCTTTCATGGAATGTACGGCAAAGTCGATGTCGCCAGCCAACAGGGCCGTTTCAAGTTCCTTCGTAAAAAGCCCCTTGCCACCAACCTCTGAGAGCGGCCGATCAAGAATCTGATCGCCGGATGTCTTTATGATGACAATTTCGATTTTGGTGTCCGGCCAGTCGTGAGCTTGAATCAGCTCTCTACCCACCTGATGGGCCTGGGCGAGCGCCAGCGGCGAACCGCGCGTGCCTATGCGAATAATCGAATCTTGCAAACGTTGACCTCACAGTGTTAGGCGGAAGCCTGACTTTGAAGCCGCCATTAATGCCCCTGTGCCCGAGTTAAGGCAAATGCGTTCGGCAAATTGGCGGGCCCGCCGCAGTGCGGGGCTTAACGCAGGTCCTTTTATGACGCGCAATGTGAAAGCTGGAGAACGCGAATCCGGCCCCGATAGGCCTGACGCTGGCCAGGATCGTGTGATCCTTGGCATCGAGTCGAGCTGTGATGAAACGGCAGCGGCGGTTGTTCGCCGGAGCGCATCAGGCGAAGGACAGTTGTTGTCGAATGTCGTGCGCTCGCAGTGGAACGAACACCGGG
>JAJFHI010000059.1 GCA_021775715.1 Hyphomicrobiaceae bacterium
GGCGCCGTAGGCTTTTGCCAGCTGGATGGCGGTGACACCGATGCCGGAGGTTCCCCCATGCACCAGAAACCACTCGCCGGACTGAAGCCTGCCGCGCTCAAACACGTTGTGCCAGACAGTGAAGAAGGTTTCCGGCGCACCCGCCGCTTCTGTCATTGAGAGCCCGGTGGGAACAGGCAGGCACGCAACATCGTCGGCAATGCAGTACTCAGCGTAGCCGCCGCCGTTGACCAAAGCCATCACGGCATCACCATCGTTGAAGCGTGCAGTGTCTTCGCCGAGTTTGACAATGGTGCCGGCAACTTCGAGGCCGGGCGTGGTCGAGTGACCTTTTGGCGCGGGATAGGTGCCGCTGCGCTGCATGACGTCTGGACGGTTGATGCCGGCGGCATCAACCTTGATGAGAACCTGCCCAGGACCCGGTGTCGGCACAGGGGTTTCTTCCACCAGCAACACTTCAGGACCGCCTTGGCCATGAATTGCGATGGCTTTCATTGTTTCGGGTATGTCAGTCATTGGAGGTCCTCGAAGTCAGTTGCACCAAGACTGATGCCTGAGCAGCCGGTTTAAGACAAGTCCAAGGAACATTTTTGCGAGCGGTCGGCGCGTGCGTGGCATTGAGCGAGTTATGACGTCATGGCAGATTGGCTTGGTGTTGGACCTGAGGAGGACAATTATGGATGCAGATGAACCAATGGCCGCAAAGGGTGGACAGATTGTTCTCGGCGAAGACTTGTCGGCACTTGCCATTGCCGAACTTGAAGCGCGCATTGGCGCGCTGAAAGATGAAATTGTTCGCATTGAAGCTGAAGCAGAAAAAAAGCGGGCGCACAGCTCGGCGGCAGCCGCGCTTTTCAAGAGCTAACTCGGCGACAACCGTTTTTGAGACTTAACAGGGCATCACGTTGCGTTGCGCTTTGATGCAAAAGGCGGCGTATTGTGATGATCGTTCTGTCTGTGTTGTTGTTTTTGGATTGGATGTTGTTGCAACGCGAAGCGTCGCTTCATTTTCGGACAAAGCTGAATGACCTGCTCCGCACTATTGGGACGGTGTTAAACGTTTGTTAGCCACCTTCTGTCTAAACTTAATACATCCAGACTTTCTGGATCCCGGAGTGGGCCAAAATTCACTCTGTTTGACGCCTCCCTGTTAACTTCTGAGCCGCTCACCCGAGCGGCTCTTTTTTTGCGTAATCCACAGGGAATTAGAATGTGCCTCGTTCTTGGCAATGTTGTTAACTATAGCCTCGTACATTGATTTCGTGTACATGGTGAGTGAAGTGTTCCAGTTTGTAGCGTAGTGAGTCATGAGCAACAGTATTAGCGCCTTCGGGTCGTATGAAAGTAATGGCACAACAGTGTCGTTCGGTGAGCACTTCCAAGCTTCCGAACAATTCGATGTGGTTTTCCGCGAGGGCATGGCTCTCGTCGAACAAACCGCAACCTACCTTGATCGCGAAGGCCGCGCGGAAGCCAAAAAGCTGGATCCGCCCGCAAGCGTTCTTTATGCCACCGAAAGTATGAGACTGACGACACGCCTTCTCGATCTGGCGTCGTGGTTGCTTATTCGTCGTGGCCTGAAGGAAGGTGAGATCACTACTGAGGAAGCACGCCGCAAACGTCAGCGTGTGAAACTCAAAGCGCTGGGTCGCCCCTCGCACATCCACAACTTTGAAGATCTGCCAGATGGATTGCGTGGCCTCATTATCTCAAGCTTTGCTCTGCACGATCGCATTGTGCAGCTGGATCGCGCGATGACATATTCACCAGATGAAGAAGCTGCAAAAGTGGAAGCAGCCAGTTCGCTGAACCCGGTGGCTTCGCAGATGTCGCTGCTACAGCAGGCGTTTGGCCGCAAAGATTCGTAAGGCACGTGACTACCGTTTTTAGTTTTAAAAGCCACTGGCTGGATTTGATCCCGCTGGTGGCTTTTTTCGTAACGCGCGGTGTGCGTGTGGTTCCTTGAGATGGTACTGGGTGGGGTTGGCGGAGTTTGTTTTGCCGCGCCGTACCGGCAGAGCAAAGCTCAGCCTGGCGCTCCGGCGGGGCGCTGCAACGCAGCGGGTCGCGGTGCTCCCCGGCCTCAGGCACAAACGTTTCCCTTGCTCGGCTTTTCCGGAACACACAAGCGAGCAGGCATGCAACCTGTCGAGTGGATACCGCAAGATGTTGCCGTATGGCACGACTGCTGTTTCCCCTTGCTGGATCTCCCCACAAGGCACCCGGGTGCGATGATGCGAGCGACAAGCGAGCGTCTGAATCGTTCCCGGCGCCGTGCGCAGCCTGCCCGCAGGGCAGAATAGCGTGAGCACACAACACTACAACGCACGAAAAAACCCTGCACGTGTGCAGGGTTTTTTGTTTTCAGAAACCGCAGCTCGTTGCGTTCTAGAACATACCTTCGAATTTTTTGTTGAAGCGTGAGAGACGGCCACCGCGGTCTGTCAGCTTGGCATCGCCACCGGTCCATGCAGGGTGAGATGTCGGGTCGATGTCCAATGTGATGGTGTCGCCTTCGCTGCCGTAAGTCGAGAATGTCTCGAACTCGGTACCGTCGGTCATGACAACCTTCACCTTGTGATAGTCAGGGTGAATACCTGGGTCTTTTTTCATGTCGTCCGCTTTCGTAACTGGTGTCTGTCGCAATAGCCGGTGCGGGCGCTGAATTTAGCGGCACCTCGGCACAGTCGGCGGTTCAGGAGTAAAATCGTTGCCGCGACCTATAATCGAGACCGCGCCGGCGCACAATCCCTTTGATGATGTTGGATGTTCCTGAAGCGGCATTTTTGCAGAGTTCACACCATTCAAGCCCAATTTTAGCACGATTGTCGCGGATTAGTGGGCGTCGGGTCAAAAGCGCATGCTACCTGTGGCGTTGCGCCGTCCCAAATGGGCTTAACAACGGCACGAGAAGAGCTAGGTTAGACGCCTGCGAGGGACTTCAGACAAGGATGATAGTGTGAGCCGGCGATCAAGAGCGAAACAGAGTGCTGAAGATGCCACTGAAACTGCAGAGGAAACCTCGAAAAAGCGCCGCTCGCTGAAGCCTCTCTTATCCCTTAAGCCTCTCATTCTAAGACATAAAATGATGCTGGCGCTGGCCGGTATCGCACTTGTTGCCTCTGCCTTAACGATGTTGGCAGTGCCGTTGGCTGTGCGCCGGATGATTGATTTTGGCTTTTCCTCATCTGACGGCCAGCTGATCAACCAATATTTCGGAATGCTGATCGTTCTCGGATGCGTGCTGGCGATCGCCAGCGCATCGCGTTTTTACTGCGTCAATTGGTTGGGCGAACGAGTTGTTAGCGATCTCAGAGAAGAAGTGTTTTCACATCTGACAAAGCTCGAGCCGGCGTTTTTCGAAAAGTCGCACTCTGGCGAACTAATGAGCCGGCTGACCGCGGATACAACCCAGATCAAAGCTGCAGCAGGGACGGCGCTGAGCCAGGCTCTGCGCAACGCAATCATGCTTGTTGGCGCGCTCATCATGATGTTTTTCACGAGCACGAAATTGTCGTTGTTGATTTTGCTCGCAATTCCGGCAATCGTGTTTCCGCTGATGGCCTATGGCCGTGTTGTTAGCCGCAAGTCTCGCGCGGCCCAAGATGAACTGGCGATGTCGTCGGCATATGCCGGTGAAAATCTGGCAGCTGTGCGCACCATGCAAGCGTTCGCGCATGAGCCGTCGGTGATTGCGAAATTTTCCAGTTCTGTCGAGAGTACTTTTGAGGCAGCGCGGTCGCGGCTCGTGGCGCGCGCCGGATTGACAGCGATGACGATGTTTCTTGTCACCCTCAGTATCGTCGGCGTGTTGTGGAGTGGGGCGTCGTCCGTTATTGCCGGCGAAATGACCGGCGGGCGTCTCGGCCAGTTCGTGCTTTACGCGCTATTTGCTGGCGGCGCGATGGCTGAGCTGTCGGAAGTTTGGGGCGAGTTGAACCAAGCGGCTGGTGCAGCGGAGCGGATGGCGGAACTACTGGCCGTCGTTCCTGCAATCAGGTCGCCTGCAAATCCGACGGCGCTGCCAACTCCCGGTGATGGGGCTGTTAGCTTCGATAACGTTTCATTCCGTTATCCGACCCGCCCCGATGATTTGGCCTTGGCCGATGTGTCGTTTGACATCAAGCCGGGTGAGACCGTTGCTGTTGTCGGACCGTCAGGTGCTGGAAAGTCGACGTTATTCAATCTGTTGCTTCGATTTTACGATCCAACATCTGGCAGCGTGACAGTCGATGGCGTTGATGTTTCTCAAGCGGACCTTGAGCACCTTCGCCAGCGCATTTCAGTTGTTCCGCAAGAGCTGGCGCTATTTGCCGATACCGTCGCGGAGAACATTCGCTATGGCACAGCAGGTGCCAGTCTTACGGATATCAAGAAAGCCGCAGCCGCAGCTCAAGCCGATGCATTTATCAATGAGCTGCCGGATGGCTACGACACCAAACTCGGCGAACGCGGCGTAACGCTTTCCGGTGGCCAGCGCCAGCGGCTGGCAATTGCCCGCGCCATCTTAAAGGACGCCCCAATCCTGTTGCTCGATGAAGCTACGAGTGCACTGGATGCGGAAAACGAGAAAGCTGTGCAGGCGGCTTTAGAGAAGGTGATGACGGGCCGAACAACGCTTGTCATTGCGCACCGTCTTGCCACCGTGCAAAACGCGGACCGTATTCTAGTGCTCGACCAAGGCCGCATCGTCGAACAGGGCACACATGCGAGCCTTGCGACGTCCGGCGGACTTTATGGCCGATTGGCAAAGCTCCAGTTCGACCTGGAAGCAGCTGAGTAAAATCTCCAACTAGGCTGCCAGCGCCATCTTTGCGTTTTGAATCCAGCCGGTAATCTTTTCGATATCCGGCGGATCACCATCGCGCAGTATGCGCTCGCCTTCGGAAGTTATTGCAAACTTCAGAATGTCGGCTGACAGTTGCGTGGAGTCCGCACCAGCCAGCGCATCGATATCGCGGTAACCGGCGCCGACGAGAAGTTGCGCCTGTCCACCGCGCAATTCTGGCACGTTGATGACCAATTCAGCCTGATCCTGCCAGTCGCGAATAACGGACGCCGTGATGTGTCGAACTCCAAGAGCCGTGGCCACTGCATCAGGATTGCAATCAAACAGATCTTGCACAGTCGTGATCTGGGCTGTTGCCAGGCGTTGTGCTGTTTTTGGGCCAATCGACGGTGCGTCTTCTACTGGATCAGAGGTGTTGAGATAGTAACGTGGAGGGCGACCGTTGCTGCTTGGCGTCCAGTGTTGTGGCTGCTTGCCCGAGATGACCGGAACCGATGTCATCGCAGCGGTCGTCGGCATGACTGGTGGTGGCGTCGCGGCAACGGGCCCGGTTTGCAACGATGCAAGTCCAGCCTCTTTGCCGGGATCGGCTTTAGCGGCTGCAGCAGGCGCTGTCTGTCGCGCGCTTCGGCTTTTCGGCAAAGCGGGCGGTACCGTATTTGGTGTGCCTACTTGGCTGATGCGATTGGCGCGGGCTTGTTGTCGGCGCTGGCGGCGGGGTTTCAACACTTCGCGATCGTGTACGTCACGCACAGTGCGGTCGTCTTCTGGCAATGTCCGATCGACTTTACCGGTGGTCTGCAATTCATCCCACATAGCTTGTACGATGGCTTTGTCTTCAGCGTTGGCCATTTTCTTCTGAACCCAACGTACGGGAATCTTGAGTGTTGCGACGAACGTCTCGGCCGTGAGATTGACCTGCGGGGGGGCGACACCAGCTTCGGCGATTGCCCGGTCGAGGATGTGGCCAAAGCCCGTCGCCGCATAGATAAGCAATTCCGAAACGACGTGGCGTGCGATGGGGTCGAGGCCAGATTTGGGATCTGAAACGCCGACTGAGAGATTGTAGTGTGCGATCAGTTTCTCGTAGTAGACGTGCGAAGTTTCCGCGCCGTCGCATGTCATGTCGGCAAGCCAAGTGTCACCCTCTGGCACAAGCACGTCCAGGTTGGGGTACGCTTTGAGACCTTCCGCGCGCAGGTTGTCGTAGCAGCGGCTAATGCTCCACTCGACGGCGCGGTGCATGCTTGTTTCAGCTTCTGACTGCGCGGTGTGGAAGGGGTGAATTGGGTCTGTGTAGTAGTGGCTCAGCACGCCGGCGCTGTAGACCGCTTCGCTCCAGTTTTCGGCTTTCAGAGCGGCGACGGTGTGTGCGTACCAGTTGACGACTTTGTCGGGCGCGCCGCCCCAGAAATCGTCACCGACGTGAAGCACGTGATTGCGGAAATCTTTGAATTGCTTATCCGGCGCCTTGGAGCCTTCCATAAACAGTTCGGAGTGTTTCAAGAACACCTTGCGCCACGCGTCTGCATTATCGCCGGAAAGGGTCCTTAGCGCGTCTAGCGCAAGCTTGTGGTGCGTGCCGTTGGCATGCGTGGCGTAGACGAGGCGGAAAAGAAGGCTCATGGGACAGATCTCGCGAAGGCTGGGGCCCGGTTGATGAGGGTTCCGGACGAAACCTAGGCTGAGTCGATATCTGCGGGAATGAGGGTGTGAGAATTGG
>JAJFHI010000060.1 GCA_021775715.1 Hyphomicrobiaceae bacterium
CATTCGCCAATGTTTGGACAGCCCGCCTCTTCGCAGACCGTGTGCAGCCCGTGCTCCTTCACGATCGCGCGCGTCTTTGCATACTCCGGCGAGCCTGGCGCGCGTACCCGGATCCAATCTGGTTTCTTAAGCCGCGGCGTGTCTGGGCGCGCGGCTTTCTCGGGGTGGCGGGGCCGGTTGTCTACGAGGGTGACCATCTATGCGTTTGCTCGCTTTGCGCATGCGCGCGGACTCGGAATCACGGCGCCACAATGCGCCTTGGCTAATCTTGGCGTTTATATGGGCAAATTAACACACCTGGCCAGCCCTTTGGACCACCCGTCGCGGGACAATACTTGCCAAACTTGGTGAACACAGGGCCACTCCAAGCGACCGTCAGCGGGAAATCAGCCGAGCAACCAAGATAATCACGACGGCACCAATGGTTGAATAAGCGATTTGGTCGATCAGCGCAGTGCCGAAAATCGGCGGGGCAGCGACGATGCCGCTACGGATCGCATAGCCAGCCAGAACGGAGCCCGCCATTCCAACCACCAGATTGCGGATGAATCCAAGGCCACCGAATAGGCGGCTAGCCAGCCATCCGGCGATAAATCCGTTTAACGCGAATAGAAAAATCGGCCAGTATTGTGAGTAATCTTCCAATTTTACGCGCCTCCCTGCCTGTCCGTGACTTAGGCGTGGCAACGCGCGCCTAGGTAGTCATTCAGAAGACGATTGTAGCGGTCGACGTTGGCGCGGTCTTTCTTCGAAATGCTCTTGCCGGCATTCGCGCGCTCAATCTTGGATGGAACGCCCTGACGGTCGAGTTTCCGCAATTCGGACTGAGTCGACTTACAGGAGCGTCCTTCAGGAAGAGAAATCGCACCTGGATCGCCACTGCCGCCGCCATCGCCAGCGCAACCGGCAAGGCCAAGACCCGCCAGGCAAGCAAATGCAAAGATAAAGTTTGAAATCTTCCGACCGTTAGACACCAGGACCTCCGCTACGCGCTTATCGGATAAGCGTTTTTTGCCGCGCGAGCAATATGTACTCCAAGCTCCAAGGCAATGGTGTGGCAACAGTGCCGCATAATTGATTTTGATGTGGAGTTTTGCAATTGAGCAAAAATTAATTGCAGCATCCGCATAGATTTGCCAAGGAAATCATTTCTGAGCGATAGAAAGCTCACAATACGCGCGCCCAAGATGAGCGCGCGCACCAGGCTCGTTTCATTTTCGGCGATGGCATATCGTCTGCCATCGACGACCGCTTACTGTGCGGCGGCAGGCCGCGTTGCTACTGCTGTTGTTGCTACCGTTTTCGCTGCCTTGGCAACGGACGCCGCTTTGTCCGCTTTGGCTGCTACATTGGACACAGCAGAAGTTACCTGTGCCTTAGTCTTGGCGACCGCCGTCACCTTTGATGCTGCCGATGTTGTCGATGCTGCCTGGGCCGCTAGCGAAGCACGTTGCGCCGGTGTCAATGTCGAACACTTCTGTTGGAAGGCGACATTGGCTGCATCAAGCTCTGTGAGCTTTGCGAGAGCTGAACGCTTGACCTGAGCCGTTGCTGACTTGCCAGCGGCAACCTTTTTAATCCGTTCCGGCGTGCCCTCTTTACGAAGCGCGGCAATTTGCGATAACAACCCCACACACTGCGGGTTTATCGCTGGTGCTTGCGCCAATTTCTGAGCCGCTGGCACGGATGCCGTCGAAATCAAATTAGATCCATCCCCGGCACAGCCTGCCAAAAACCCAGCGCTCAGCATAGATAACAATATAATGGCCTTACGAACCGACATAACTAGTCCCCTTGAATAATTGATTGCGGTACGCACAGCACAAACATTTATGTGCAACAAAGACACAGGCTCACGAGCCCAACAAGTGCACAAAGCCCGTTGTCCGTGCATGACCGTTGATCAATAAGCAGGATATTGTTGAAAACCTCACGAACGTTGCATCTACGCCACAATTGTGGCGAAGGCGTCCAGACCGCGGAGCGCGAAAAACAAAAAACAGTTGTTGTTCAGCGCGTTGGCCTACTCACACCAACATGCGGACAGGGTCTTCAATGAACGACTTAAAGGCATCAAGGAGTTCGGCGCCAACGGCACCATCGATTACGCGATGATCACATGACAAGGTGGCGGTCATCACCTTGGCAACCTGGAGTTCGCCTTCGACGACGACGGGACGTTCCTCACCCGCGCCGACCGCCAAGATCGAGGCTTGCGGTGGATTGATGACGGCATCGAAGTTTTTAATGCCGTACATGCCAAGGTTTGAAATAGATGTCGCTCCACCCTGATACTCGTGCGGCGCGAGACGACGATCGCGAGTACGGGCGGCTAGATGTTTCATCTCGTTTGAAATTTCAGACAACGATTTGAGTTCGCAGTGGCGCACGATCGGTGTGAATAATCCCCCATCGACGGCAACAGCGACACCAACGTCGGAATACTTATGGCGCAACATGCCAACGCCCGTCCACGTCGCATTTGCTGCCGGCACCTGTTGAAGTGCCAAACCCAGCGCCTTGATAATGAAGTCGTTTACAGAGAGCCGGAACGCACGTGACCCGTCTTCCGGAGCAGACGCGTTCATTCGCTTTCGCGCACGAAGCAACTCGTCAATGCGGCAATCAACCGATAGCCGGAAATGCGGGATTGTTTGTTTCGAATAGGTGAGACGTTCTGCAATAATCGTCCGCATCGCTTCATGCGGCACGACCTCGTAGGAATCAGGTTCATAAAGCGCACGGACATTGTCGTCAGCCAACGCGGCCTGACTGGATGGTGATGTTGTTGGGCTCGGTACGAGCGCTTGTGCGGCCGGTTCTGTTGCAGTGGCAGTTTCAGGTCTAGTGCCATTCGCGTTAGCCGAAGCCGAACCAGCTCTTGGCGCGTCGTCTTTTGCAGGCGACGCCAGCGCGGCTTCGATATCTCGTTTGATGACGCGGCCGCCGGGTCCTGTGCCGTCGATCGAATTGAGATCCAGGCCGTTCTCAGCGGCTAATATGACCGCCACGGGAGACGCAAGTTTGCGATTTGGGTTTGCGCGCCGCCGCGGATTAGTTTTGGCAACAGCTTCTTCAACAGGTGGAGCCGGGTCATCGATCGGAGGAGTTGGCTCGGCCGACGGCGCATCAGTCCCAACAGGGCTTGGCGTAGCTGCAGCAGTATCGCTGCCTTCACCCTCTGTGAGCAAAACCGCAATGGTCGTGTTAACTGCAATGTTCTCGGTTCCGGCGGCCACCAAAAGTTTGCCAATTGTTCCTTCGTCAATCGCCTCGACATCCATGGTTGCCTTGTCGGTTTCGATCTCAGCAATAATGTCGCCTGGCGCCACAGCGCTGCCTTCGTCGACCAGCCATTTGGTCAACTTGCCCTCTTCCATGGT
>JAJFHI010000007.1 GCA_021775715.1 Hyphomicrobiaceae bacterium
AGGCTTTGGGTGCCGTGCTGCTTGGCGGCCTTGCGGACAAAAAAAGCATCGATTGGAGCTAATGTTTCCGTTGAGGCAATCGCTATTGACGTCGCCAGTGGGACTGCGCCCATCTCAAGGCCGCCGACCAGATCAACTTTGCGATCTCCAATCTTGTGGATGACCTGGGCTGCAATAAGTCTAGCGCCTTGCGCCGACATCATCGTTGGCTTGAGGTTGAAGTAGATCGTCGACTTGCGGCCCGAGGCAAGCGTGAATTCCTCGCCGTCACGGAAGGACCGTTCGGAGATCAGGGCGATAAGTTTGGCGCGATCGTTGGCAGGGTTTTGTGTCATACGTTCGAATTCCAGGCTGCTCGTGGTGTCTTTCGATATATCGGCGTGAGGGATAGCACGCGATAGATCTGAGAAAAACATATCCGAATATTGAGCCGCATATTGCCTGTTGATGGCTGCTTTGGCGTGCCCCTTTGCGAGATCAAGCGCTAGCCGCACGGCTGATATCCCTGTAAATGTGGGCCAGCAAAGACAGGGAAGGGACCATCATGGCCAAGCGTGTAGCCGCATCAGCGCGTGACAAAGCGGCGTCGGCACGTTCGTCCACCGCGAAATCGAAAGCGAAAAAAGCTGCGCCAAAGCCAGGGGCCGTGGCGAAACCGGCATTTGCGAAAACGACGATTGCACTGGTCTATGATTTTGACGGAACGTTGTCGCCGAAACCGATGCAGGAATATGCGTTTCTGCCTAAGATCGGTGCAGACCCGGCGGCGTTCTGGACGGAGAGCACGTCGCTTGCCGCCAAGCAGGACGCGGACCCGATGATTACCTACATGCGTTTGCTGTACGAGAAGGCGCGCGCGAAAGGTGTCCGAATTGATCGCGAGGATCTCGTGGCACAAGGCGCTGCCGTCGAATTCTTCAAAGGCGTCGAGGAGTGGTTCGCCGAGATAGAGGGCTACGTAAAAATTCGCGCCGAAAGTCAGGGCGTGGAGTTGCGCCACTATCTGATCTCGGCGGGACTTGCCGAAATCGTCGAAGGCACCACGATCTACAAACACTTCCACAACGTGTTTGCATCTGAGTACTGGTTCGACGCTTACGAATTGCCGTATCCAAAACGCGTTATCACCGACACGGGTAAGACTCAGTATCTGTTTCGCATCAATAAAGGTGTCGAAGACGAGACCAAATCCATCAACCAGCACATGCCGGAAGATGATCGCCCAATCCCGTTTTCGAATATGATCTATTTCGGTGATGGCGATACCGACGTGCCGTCGATGACGGTGACACGCAAGAACGGTGGTCATGCCGTTGCCGTTTATCCACCTGGCAAGTCGAAGAAGAAATGCGTGAACTTGTTTGCCGACCGCCGCGTCGATTTCTACGCACCAGCTGATTATCGCCGTGGCAGCGATCTGTTCAAGAGGACGTGTCTGTTGCTCGACCGCATGCTCGCTGATATGCGTGTGCAGGAAGAGATGTGGCGGCTTGGCCGGGGCGTGAAATGATGACCGGGTGCGCGCGGTGAAAATTTATGTCGATGCCGACGCGTGTCCCGTCAAAGATGCTGTTGTGCGCGTTGCTGAACGCCATAACGCCAAGCTCTATTTCGTCTCAAATAGTTGGATGAAGCTGCCCAATAGCGCTGTTATTGAGAGGGTTGTCGTGCCTGAAGGCCCGGACGTTGCAGACGACTGGATTGCGGAACGTGCAGTGATTGGCGACATCGTGGTGACCGCCGATATTCCTCTGGCGGCGCGATGTGTCAAGGCAGGCGCCAAAGTGGTCGCCCACGATGGTAAGCCGTTTAGCGAAGACAGTATCGGCATGACGTTGGCGATGCGGGATCTGATGACGGACTTGCGCGAAACCGGCGGAATGCAGACACACAATGCTGAATACACCCCGCGAGACCGCTCACGTTTTCTCGATACGATGGAGCGGCTGGTGCAGGACATCAAACACGGGCGCTAAATCTTAGCGGCGTCGCGGCCGTATGCGGCGGCCTTGATCAAGAGAACTGTTGCGATTGCCCAAACCACAGCTATGGCGGAAATTGCCGATAATCGCGGTTCCAAAATCGTAATTCCACCAAGTTTTTCACCGCCAAGATAGGCGAGTGGTCCGCCGACAAGCCCGAGGAGTGCAGCGAGTGCGGGGCGTGTTTGCAGCCAGGAGAGGCACCCGTTGGGCAGTGTCGCAAACGCAGCCCACATCGCCAACAGCCAGAAAGGCGGCAATGGTGGACCGCTTGGTGATTGGCCAACAAACGAGGTCAAGCCGGCATTGATGAGCAAGCTCTCAAACACGAAGCCTAGCGAGATTGCGAACACAACCAGCTTGAGTTCACCACCTCGGTTTTGCGACAACAACAGATCAAGTGCGACCGTTATGGTAGCGGCTGCCACGCCAAGCAGCGGCCAGCCGTGAACCGCACCGAGCACACAGGCGAACCAGGTTATTTGGAATGCAATGATGTTGATGGCAAGTTTGATTGTCTGTCCGATCACTGGTGCAGCTATTGGTTTCCGGCTGCGTTCGAACGAGATTAAGCCGACCGCGGCGGGTCTGCATCAATTGCAACGAGGATGCGCATTACGCGGCCTCTAGTTTTTCCTTCACCGCCCGTTTCGTCGCAAGTTTCCGGGCATTGGCAATTTCCAGGTAATTGATCATTTCGAACGAGCCATCTTCGTTTTCGCCGATGGCCGTGCAGCTTTCGACCCAGTCGCCGCAATTGAGATAATGTACGCCGTCAAACTCGCGGGATGCCGCGCGGTGGATGTGGCCGCAGATCACGCCGTCTGCGCTACGTCGCTTGGCTTCGTCGGACAGGTTTTTTTCAAACTCACCGATAAAGTTG
>JAJFHI010000061.1 GCA_021775715.1 Hyphomicrobiaceae bacterium
TGACAGCCTCGCGCCGAAGGGCAAGCATGTTGCCAGCCTGTTCGTGCAGCATGTTGCACCGAAACTTCCCGATGGCCGAAACTGGCAAAACGCACACGAAAAGGCTGAGTTTGCTGCCAAAGTCATCGCTACGGTCACCAAACACGCGCCAAATTTTGCACGCTCCGTCATCGCGCAGCAGGTCCTGTCACCGCTCGATCTGGAACAGCGGTTCGGCATGGTCGACGGTGATATTTTCCACGGACAGCTTGGCCTCGACCAACTGTTTTCATTGCGACCGGTCATGGGTCATGCGGATTACCGCCTCCCGATCCCAGGTCTTTACCTTTGCGGTTCAGGCGCGCATCCCGGTGGTGGTGTAACGGGTGCACCTGGTCACAATGCAGCACGCGAAATTCTCAAGGACACGCGTTGGCAACGTTTGCGCGCCCGATTTTGACATCGCGACAACGTGTGCGTGACAGTCTCTCAAGTATTCTTTTTTGCATGACACGAACGCGCAAATCGCACGGCATGTGATGTATGCTTGCACACCAAATTTTTACATCCTGCATTTTGCATGTTAGTGTGCGTGCAACACAGAAATTATGTTCGCTGCAACACTGCGAACAATGACAATGATACGACGGCACCAGACGCCAAATGCAAGCGCGGTTACGTATCGGAATGACGACGAAGGATACGAGATAATGTTGCAGGTAACAGAGAGGCTGGGCATCGCAGAAGACGTTCTAGACGAACGCTTTGTGCGCGCGTCTGGTCCCGGCGGCCAGCATGTCAATAAGGTTTCGACAGCCGTTGAGCTGCGCTTTGATGTGCGCCGTTGCAAAGAACTGGGCGAGCAGGTCAAGTCTCGGCTGACCCGGTTGGCTGGACGGCGGATGAACAAAGAAGGTGTGATTGTGGTTCGCGCCGAACGCTTTCGGTCACAGGAATTGAACCGTTCGGATGCACGTGATCGTTTGGTTAGGCTTGTGCGTGAAGCGCTTGTTCGAACAAGGCCGCGTATTGCGACCAAGCCGTCACGGGCCGCGATTAGCCGCCGTCTGGATGCCAAATCGCGACGCTCCTCCGTCAAAAACATGCGCCGCGCTCGCCCAGATTTCGATTAATTTTCAGTCTGTTAACAGTAACGTTAGCGCTGCCCCGTCTGCCGTGGTGTGGTCAGCAGATCGATGTTGGGTTCGTAGTCTCCGGCGGCCTTGGCCCGCAACAAGCCACGTCCGGGCGCGAAAAGAAACGTCAACACAAAGATCGCGCTTTGCACCAGGACAATGCACGGTCCGGTGGCGCCATCGATGTGGAAGCTGATGAGCGTGCCGACAACGCTTGACCCGATGGCGACTGCGGTTGCGATGACCAACATAAGGTCAAAGCGGCTGGTCAGCAGGTAGGCGACGGCACCGGGTGCAACCAACATTGCGACCACCAGGATGATCCCAACCGCCTTCAATGCCATTATGATGGTCAGAGACAACAATATCAGCAGTGCATAGTGCAGTAGCCGGACGGGAAGTCCGATGGCCTGCGCATGTTGAGGGTCGAAACAGAAGACGAGAAAATCACGCCGTTTGGCCAGCATGATGACGAGCACCCCAAGAGCAACAATTGCGATTTCGACCAGATCGCTCGCGGTTACGCCAAGGATGTTGCCAAACAGGATGTGGTCGAGATGCTGATCCGTCTGAATCTTGGTAAACAGAACCAGGCCAAACCCGAACATACCGGAGAAGACGATCCCCATAACGGTGTCTTCCTTTATGCGGCTGTTTTCTTTCAGGTAGCCCGTGAGCAGCGCACATGAGAGCCCGGCAACAAACGCGCCGAACACCAGCGGAATACCAGCAGCAAACGCCAGCACGATGCCCGGCAGGACAGCATGCGAGATAGCATCTCCCATCAAAGCCCATCCTTTGAGCACGAGATAGCACGACAGAACTGCACTGACGGCACCAATCAGGACAGCGGCCAGCATCGCGCGCTGCATAAAGCAGTAGCTCAACGGTTCGCCCAGGAGATCCCAAAGCAGAGTCATACCGTTGGCTCCTTGAGCGCGACCGGCTCGCCGCCATCGGCGGTTACCAGCCGTGCCTGGCGCCGGGATGCATAAAGCCCGTGTTTAGGCGCAAACAGGAAGGCAACCAGGAATAATATCGTTTGCAGCGTGACGATGACGCCGCCTGTCGCACCGTCAACGAAGTAGCTGAGATAGGCGCCGACAAAGCTGGTAATGGTGCCGAATGCGACCGATATCATCAAGAGGCGTTCAAAGCGATCGGTCAGCAGGTAGGCCGTCGCACCGGGCGTGACGACGAGTGCAATTACCAGGCAGGCACCAACTGTCTGCAACGCGGCAACCGTGCAGGCAGAGAGCAGCGTAAAGAACAGAATTTTCAGCCAGGTCGGGTTGAGGCCGACGGTTTGGGCATAAGCCTCGTCGAAGAAGACCAGCATCAAGTCCTTCCATTTGACGATCAGAATGGCGAGCGAGATCACGGAAATGATGATGACTTGCCACGCGTCGCTGTCGGAAATGCCGAGAATATTTCCCAGTATGATCGTCTGGACGTTCACCGATGTCGGGTTGAGCGAGACCATGAGGAGGCCGGCGGCAAAGAACGTTGTGAACACCAACCCGATGATGGCATCTTCGCGCAGACGTGATTGCTGGCGGATGAAGAACATTCCAGCTGACGCAAGCAGCCCCGCAATGAATGCACCCGCCGCATAGGGCAGGCCGAGCAGATAGGCGCCGCTGACACCGGGCACGATCGCGTGCGCCAAGGCATCACCCATCAGCGACCAGCCCTTCAGCATCAGATACGCTGACAAAAACGCGCAGACCGCGCCGACAAGCGCGCTTACCCACATGGCTTTGACCATGTATTCGTAGGCAAACGGGACCAGCAGCTCGTTCATTTTTCGCCGTCCTGGTCGTTAGAATTATCAGTGTCGGATTTCGGGCGGACCGGTGCGGTTTCGTTCTGCTGGTGGCCATAGAACACGACTGGGCGCTCGTCGTCGGTCAGCACCGTAACGCCACGTGTGTCTTCATCGTCGTGCAACGCTGAGCCTTCAAGGCGGAAGTGGCGCAGTACGCCGCCGAATGTCAATTCGAGATTGGCCTGCGTGAAGGTCTCTTCCGTCGGGCCTGCCGCGAGCACGGTTTTGTCCATCAGCACAACCTGATCGCAGAAATCCGGCACGCTGCCGAGGTTATGCGTCGAAACCAGCATCAGATGGCCGGCATCGCGCAGCTCACGCATCAAGCCGACGATGGCGGATTCCGTTTTGACGTCTACACCTGTGAACGGCTCATCAAGCAGAATGATGCGGCCTTCCTGTGCCAGCGCGCGTGCCAGGAATACCCGCTTTTTCTGACCACCCGATAGCTCGCCGATCTGGCGGTTGCGATAATCGGTCATGCCAACACGTGTGAGCGCGTCCGTGACTTTCTCGTGGTCGGTGGTAGATGGGTGGCGCAGAAAGCCCATGTGACCATATCGCCCCATCATCACAACGTCTTCGACCAGAACGGGGAAGTTCCAGTCAACGTCTTCGCTTTGCGGGACGTAGGCCACGAGATTTTTCTTCAATGCGTCACGGGCTGGCAGCCCTGCAATCCGAACGCTGCCAGCCTGTGGTGTCAGAAATCCCATGATGGCTTTGAACAACGTCGACTTGCCACTGCCGTTGACGCCGACGAGGGCGCAGATGGTGCCTGGACCCAAATTGAATGAAGCATCACGCAGCGCCGTGTTGCCGTTGGGATAAGTGACGGTGACGTTTTCAACCGTCAGCGACGCCGTTCGTTGGCCTGAAGGTTCGCCACTGTTTGAAGCCGTGTGGGCCACGGTCACTTGCCAAATCCTTCCGCGATGGTTGCCACCGTCACTTCGAGCAGTTTGATGTAGGACGGCACGGGTCCATCAGCTTTGCTCAAACTGTCGACGTACAACACGCCACCATATTTAGCGCCAGTTTCTTTCGCGACCTGCCGCGCCGGCTTGTCGGAAACCGTGCTTTCGCTGAACACTACAGGAATTGTGTTGGCGCGGACCAGATCGATCACCTTGCGCACCTGTTGTGGAGTGCCTTGCGCGTCGGCGTTGATCGGCCACAGGTACAACTCTTTCAGGCGATAATCGCGGGCGAGATAGCTAAACGCGCCTTCCGATGTCACCAGCCAGCGCTGGGCGTCGGGAATGCCGGCAAGCCGCTGGCGCAGCGGTTCTGCGACGGCTTTGATTTTCGCGGCATAGTTTGCAGCGTTGGCATTGTAGACGTCGGCGTTAGCGGGGTCGTGTTTGGCGAGGGCCGCGCGAATGTTCTCGATGTAGATCAACGCGTTTTCCGGAGACATCCAGGCGTGTGGGTTGGGTTTGCCGTTATAGGGGCCTTCGCCGATGCCAAGTGGCGTGACGCCATCGCTGACGACGACGCTTGCCACATCCGACACGTTGTCGAAGAATTTCTCGAACCAGCGTTCGAGATTGAGGCCGTTCCAAATGACCAAATCCGCTTTCTGCGCTTTGATGATGTCGCCGGGTGTTGGCTGGTAATCGTGGATCTCCGCGCCCGGTTTGGTGATCGACACGACATCGGCGGCATCGCCGGCAATGTTCTGCGCGATGTCTTGGATGACCGTGAATGTCGTGACGACGCGGAACTTGCCGCCTTCCTCATCTTCCCTGCAGGCCACAAGCCCGAGCACCGCGGCGATCGCTGCAACAACAGTCGCAAGCCGCAAGGCTGATCGTAGAAGAACTTTGCGCATGATCATCCATTTCATTTGTCTTAGCTGACAAAGTTAGCTATGACTAACTCTGTGGTCAAGCCTTATGGCAGGTTTGGGAGGGTCTGTAATGTCGCAATCATCTCTAAAACAGGAAATCCGCCGCCGGGCGAAGAACTTCCAGCGTGTGCGTGCCGCGCATCAAACGGAAGTGGCGGAGGACTACGTTGAATTGATTGACGATTTGATCGCCGAGACTGGCGAGGCGCGCGTGGTTGATCTGGCCGACCGGCTCGGCGTCACTAAGGCGACGGTCAACAATACTGTCCAGAGGCTCGTGCGCGAAGAATTGGCCACCAGCCAGCCGTATCGCTCAATTTTCCTCACCCCCAAAGGCCAAAGCCTGGCTCGCAAATCCCGTAAACGCCACGAGCTGGTCCGAGATGTTTTGGTGGCGCTGGGCGTAGACGAGGAAACCGCCGACGCCGATGCCGAGGGAATAGAGCATCACGTTTCAAAGGAGACGCTAGCCGCGTTCCGCAAGTTTTTGGGACGAGGGGAGTAGGGGGACGGACTAACCGGGGCGAAGGTGAAAGACTGCACATGACCTGAAGCAGCCAAAAGGGTTCTGTCGCGCCGACATCCGATTAGTGCAAGCAAACCCGACGTATCCGGCTGCGATGGGCCTGGACGACGTTGGCACTTCTTAGAACTTCACGGCGCTTTTTCCGTAAGCACTGTGTTGATCTGAGCCTTTTGAGATGCCGCCATCGTAGCCGAACGATAGCGACGCGCCGTTGTCTTTTAAGAACGACACCCCAGCTTCCAGGTTGGCGACCGTATCATCGAACTCAGATGAAATCGCAAAGCCACCAACACCGTCAGACGCAACAAAAAGGCCCTAGCTCAGTTTGAAAAATGACGCCCCGTGTCGCTCTTCACATTGGCACACAGTGCGCCTTGCCGTATACCGGTCCGACAGTTCAGGCAGACAAGTTAGCAAAGGCAGAGCATGGCGGACACAAATCTAATACGGAATCGGATCGACACCGGCCCG
>JAJFHI010000062.1 GCA_021775715.1 Hyphomicrobiaceae bacterium
GGCTTTGGGTTCTTTGACCATCATTACGAGCCGCTGAGCAAACGCGCGCTCCTGGGTCGGCGACCGTCGCGGCTTTAGCCCACCACTTCGCGGCTTCGCCTTCGGCTGATGCGGGCGCCGCATCGGGCGTCCATCAAGACCGACCCGAGCCTGCGCTACAGGCTGCGACCTTCCACTATACTGACCCATGTTTTTCCTGCGTCCTTCATAGACTTTGCAGTTTTTCTTGTCTCCGTATGTTCAATAGTGCCCCAATCAAGTTAATGCTGTATTGAACGATGTATTAATACGTCACAACACTTCAACCACGATTTGTTGAAACAGTTAGTTGGCTTTCAGCGACTGATATATTGTGGCGATGCGGGCGAGCGGCGCCTTCAGGGCGTACATCAGCAAGCAGTATTGGTTCCGCGCTATGCGCTGAACGTAGCCCTCGGTGCGATAGCGCGCAGCACTTGTTAGGGCGCGCGAAGGTAACATAACGATGCGCCGACGCCCGAGACGGCTAATAATGTCGACATCTTCCATCACTGCCATCGTGTTGTATCCACCGACTTGATTGTAAAGCGCGCGGGAGATCAACAGGCCCTGATCACCGTATGGCATGCGCAACAACGACGATCGCAAACTGACAAAAGACTCAACGACCCGTGGCGCCAGACCATCATCGTCCAAACTGAATTTGAATGCGGCGGCGGCATCGTCGCGACGACCGCTTTCGATCTTCTCGATGAAGTTGATGACTTCTTGTTCCCAGCCCGTTTGGAGAATGGTGTCGGCGTGGACAAACAGGATCCAGGGCGACTTCGCCAACTTGGCGCCAGCCTTGAGTTGCCCACCTCGGCTTGCACCAGTCCGCAATACATTCACACCGGCCTGGTCGGCAATTTTGAGGGTGTCATCTGTCGAACCGCCGTCGACAACCGTGACATCGCGCACAAGCCCATCAACAACCGCCGGAACGAGAGCGGACAGCGTAGCAGCCAAGCCTTGCTCAGCATTAAGCGTTGGGATCACGACAGAAATCATGGGACTTTTTCGCTCACCAAGGCGCACGACACAAGGCATCGGCGGTAAGAAATCGCGGGAGCACGTGTCGCGGCCACACCCAAATGTTCTTTCTTTGTTCTCATGTTTGTGGTAGTGGTTGCGGGGCATTCGCGGCGCTTTGGCTTGCGACACTGCAAAGGAGCCAGGCAATCCATGGGTTGTTTCACATGAGAGACATGGCACACGAGATCACCGAAGACCGCCGCCGCGGACGCGGTGCGCAATCAAATATCAACGGCCGATTCGAGGCTTCAGACCTCGAAGCCTTCGACGATGGCTGGGAAACGCTGGCGACACTCCATCGTTTCAAAACCGATGTACAGCACGAAAGTGTGCGCTCTATCATCACCCGCAACAACAGCCCGGATATCTCCTTTGACCGCTCAATCAATCCGTATCGGGGATGCGAACATGGCTGCATCTACTGCTACGCGCGGCCAAGTCATTGCTATCTCGGCCATTCCGCAGGACTCGATTTCGAAACCAAACTCTACGCCAAAACAAACGCCGCAACATCGCTTGAGGCCGAGCTGGCAAAACCAAGTTACAAGCCTGAGGTCATTGCGCTTGGCGCCAACACAGATCCCTATCAGCCCATTGAGCGTCGCGAGAAAATCACGCGTAGCATTCTCGAAGTTCTCCAGCGCACGCGCCACCCGGTTGGCATCGTCACAAAATCAGCCGGCGTGCTTCGCGACATCGACATCTTGTCTGAAATGGCGCGTGACGGTCTCGTCAAAGTGGCGCTGTCCGTCACAACACTTGACCGCAAACTGGCGCGGGCCATGGAACCGCGTGCGGCGACACCAGAAAAGCGCGTCGATGCACTTCGCCAGCTACAAGATGCCGGTGTCCCCGTCTCCGTCATGATAGCGCCTGTCATTCCTTCCCTCAACGATCATGAGATCGAAACCATTTTGCAGCGCTGCCGCGATGCGGGAGCGCGCGAAGCTGGTTACGTCATGCTGCGTCTGCCAATCGAGCTGAAAGAACTGTTTCGCGAATGGCTTGCGACCGAATATCCCGATCGAGCAAAGCGTGTAATTCGTCTCGTGCAATCGATGCACGGCGGCCGTGACTACAGCCCAGAATTTGGTCTTCGCCAGAGAGGCAGCGGCCCATATGCGGCCCAAGTCGCGGCGCGTTTCGGTCTTGCGGTGAAACGCCTCGGCTTCAATCAAAACAGACTGCAGCTCAGGACCGATTTGTTTCGCAAACCGGTGCTGCCCGGGACACAGATGACATTGCTTTAGCCGCGCTTTATCATTCTCCCTATGAGTAAATCCGATTCGCGGCTGCGGCCGACCTTTGATATTGAACGTAGCGAACTTGAGAACATTGGCGGGCCTATCGCCGGCGTTGATGAGGCCGGACGCGGACCTTGGGCAGGCCCTGTTGTGGCCGCCGCTGTCGTGCTGGACCCACATGAGTTTCCGGAAGGCCTGGACGATTCCAAGCAACTTTCCGAAGGCAAGCGCGAAACGTTGTTCGACATCATCATGCAAACGGCAGACGTTGGTGTTGGTATTGCAGACGTCGCGCGCATTGACCGCGACAACATTCTCGCGGCAACAATGTGGGCGATGGCGGAAGCCGTGCGCGGCCTCGCAATACCACCGCGCCTGACACTGATTGACGGCAACCGTGCGCCAAACCTGCCGGGTCTCACGCGCACCATTATCAAAGGTGACGCCATCTCAATTTCGATTTCGGCAGCATCGATCATCGCCAAGGTCACGCGCGACCGCATGATGATAAAGATGGGCTCTACCCACCCCGGCTATGGATTCGAAAAACATAAAGGCTACGGCACCAAGGTTCATCACGACGCGCTGGCCAAACTCGGCGTCTGCGAACACCACCGCAAATCGTTCAAGCCGATCAAACTTGTGATGGCGGCAACTCAGAGCAGTTGAGCAACCTCACTCACAGACAAAATCAGAAAAACCATTTCTCCGAGCAATGGCGGCAACAGCCGAATCTATATTCTCGCGGGTTGCACGCTCGACAACAACAATATTTCTGCAAGTCGAATACCCAACAGCTCTGACCTCATCAGCAATTGTTTGTGACAATCTCACCTGGTCGTAGAAATCAATAACATACAACTTACCGTCACAAATGACGTCAGTGTTTCCGAGCCAGCCCTTTGACTCCACTATCATCCAATCATAACCGTCATCCCCGTCCGGAAAATCAATACGATAGTTCATAGCTATTCTCCTATAGACCGAACTTTAGACCCTTTGGCGGCAGCTCAGAGCAGCTAGCTACAAAAACGATAGCAGCATCACAGCACCGAGCATGACGGTTGTCCAGAACGCCATCGTGCCCGTTGGCCAGCTGCGGCCAAACACGCCGTCAGGTCCATGCGTGTCTTGTATCTTATCGCGGAAGAGACCTGCGATTGCTCTGGCGAGCCCGGCAATTAAGCCATAGGTGCCAGCAAGAACCGCGTCGAGACCACGCGCCAGAGCATGCCCTGGACGGCGCCAGAACCAATCGAAATCGAGCGTGATTGTGTCCGTGCGTTTCAACCAATTGAGCATCAAGAAGAACGCAAGGCCCGAGAACAGCAGGAGCTGCAATTGATAGACAACGTGCGCAAACGTGTAAGGCACGTAGTCGGTCGCAAACGGCAGGATGTCGTAGATAAGGCGCGGGAAGATGCCAAGCACGATACATAACACCGACAACAGCACCATCGCGGCCTTCATATTTCCTGGTGGCTCATCCGGGCGCATGCCGGAGTCTTTCTGGAAGAAGACGAACCACGGAAACTTGATGCCAGCATGTAAGAACACACCCGCTGACGCCGCGGCCAGCAGGAACCAGACGACGGCCAGATGTGCTTCGCCGGCAGCTTCCATAATCAATGATTTTGCTACAAAGCCGGACGTCAGTGGGAACGCCGAGATCGCCAACGCGCCGATGATCCCGCAGGTTGCGGTCAGCGGCATGGTGCGAAACAGTCCACCAAGATCTGTACACTTGGTCTTGCCTGTCATGAGCATCACTGACCCCGCCGACATCAGCAGTAAAGCCTTGTAGATAATATGTGCGAACGCATGTGCCGTTGCACCGTTCAACGCCATCTCGGAGCCGATTCCGACCGCCACAACCATGAAGCCAACCTGGTTGATGATCGAATAGGCAAGAATACGCCGCATATCGTTTTCAAGGATCGCCCATCCGATCCCGTAAAACACCATAAAGAGCCCGATCGGAATGAGGATCTCGGTGCCAGGGAAACCACGGATCAGCACATAGACGGCTGTCTTGGTCGTAAATGCTGAGAGGAATACTGTCCCAGACCATGACGCGGCCGGATAAGCATCCGACAGCCATGCGGATAACGGAGGCGCGCCAACATTGACGAGGAAGCCTGCCAGAATAAGCATGCGTGGCACGGTCGAAATATCCATCGCCTGGAATGTTGACGTGCCGGTCGTCGCGATTTCACCGGCAAGGCCCGCCATGAACAACACGCCACCGAGCATGTGAATCACGGCATACCTCAGCCCAGAACTCAAACCACCTTTTCCGCCACAGAAAATGACGAGCGTTGAGGCGATCGCCATGATCTCCCAGAAGATGAAGACTGTAATGAGATCGCCAGCTGACGTCACGCCAATGGCGCTGCCTGCGTAAACAAATGCGGCGGCAAGTTCCAGTGTGTTCTTTTGATTGAGCGCATACAAACCCCCTGCAAATGCCATCAGCGCAAACACCGTCGCAAACGCACGGCCAA
>JAJFHI010000063.1 GCA_021775715.1 Hyphomicrobiaceae bacterium
CTTGTTGCTGGTGTCAAAGCGAAGCGCATAAGACCCGATCAAATAACTCTTGGCATTTTCAAGATCTTCGTCGCTCGGGCCCTTATCAGCCATCTTCTGCAACTCGTCGCGAATAACTTCGAGCGACTTGGCCATCGACTGATTCTTTGTCGCGACCGAACCGATCAGCACCGAGGAATTCTCAAACGGGTTGATGTAGGTGTAGACCGAATAAGCAAGTCCGCGCTTTTCCCGCACCTCTTCCATCAGTTTCGAGGAAAAGCCGCCACTGCCCACAATGTGGTTCAACACGAATGCCGGCATAAAGTCTGGGTCTTTGCGCGCCATCGCACCGAGGCCGAACATGGCGACCGACTGCGGCACCTCCATCTCGATTACTTTTTGAATGCCGCCCGTTGGCACAGACACCTTGGCAACTTCGGTCAGTTCGGATTTTTCGGGTAGGTCACCGAACACATCGTCCAACAGCTTGGCGAGCGTTGCTGCATCAATTTCACCGACGACGGCGACTTTGAGATTGTCTTTGGCGAAAACGCGCTTGTGATAATCGACAAGGTCCTGGCGCGTGATGGACGCAATGGTCTCTTTCGTGCCTGTCGAGGGACGACCGTACACGTGATCACCAAAGGCCGTCTTATACCATGCTTTGGCCACAACTTTGTTTGGGTCGCGGGCGGCAAACACAAGACTTGACAGGAGCTGCTTGCGCATTCGCTCGATGGATGCATCGTCAAAACGTGGCTTGGTGATTGCCAGTTTGAGAAGATTGACGGACGCATCGAGGGATTTCGTTAGCGTTGAAAAACTGCCGTAAAAACTGTCGCGGCCGTCATCAAAACTCATCCGCATCGCAAGCGTTTCTTGTTGTTCTTGAAATGCAGCGGAATCGAGATCGCCAGCGCCTTCATCCATCATCGCAGTCAGGAAGTTGGCAACACCCTCTTTGCCTTTCGGGTCCTGAGCCGACCCACCGCTGAATGCAAAGCGCATCGACAACAATGGCACGCTATCGCTGCGAACAAGCCAGGCTTCAATACCACCGGGACTTCTGACGGTTTCAATTTTCATTGCACTTGCAGGGTTTGATTGGAAAATGAGAATGGCAGCAGCCACAGCAAAGACAGTCGCGATGGCTTGGAGCCAGCCGCGGTGGCCGCGGTCGACGGCATGAACAGCATACATATAATCACCTTTGTAGGTCTCAACTGCGTGGGTTTGCCGGAGCGGCAGCTTTTTTCGCATCAGCGGCATCAGGCGCGAGCGGCAATAGATATCCCGTCACGGATTTGAGGACATCAAGATTCGCGGCAGCTGCTTTGACTTGAGCGGCTGTAACCTTCTCGATTTCCTGCGGCCAGTTTTCGATCTGGTCGAGCGTCTGACCAACTGACAGCCCCCAGCCATAGCGACGCGCCAATGTCGATTGGCTGTCGTTGTCGTAGACATATTCCGCCATATAGCTGTTTTTGGCACGTTCAAGCTCGGCATCCGTCACGCCGTTGGCGACGACATCGGCAATAACGGCATCCATTGCCGCTTCGATCTTTGGCATGTCCTCGATTTTATTGCCGACAGCGTAGAGTGCGATCTTGCCACTAGCCAGCCCGCTGCCGGAATACCAGCCACCAGCCGACGAAGCCACTTTGCTTTCGACGACCAGCTTTTTGTAAAGGCGGCTTGTCGTACCCGATGCCATCACCTTCAACAGGAGGTCGAGTGCTTCAGCTTCACCAGGCTTCGACGTCAGATAGCTAGGTGTCAGGTAATAGCGGCTAAGCGACGGCTGACCGGCGCGAGGGTCTTTGACTTCGATACGACGTGCGGCACGATGCGGTGGTTCAACCGGGCGCCAACGTTTCGCACCAACGGCAGGGTTCGTCGGTATCTTGCCGTAGGTCTCGTTTGCGAGCGTGCGCACTTCGTCAACAGTTACATCGCCGGAGACGACGAGGATTGCGTTATTCGGTGCGTAGTATTTGGCATAGAAATCGAGCGCATCCTTCTGGCTCAATGCTTCCATCTCATGCTGCCAACCGATGACAGGCGTCCCGTAGGGGTGGGAGTAGTAGAGCGCGGCATCCATCTGCTCTTGGAAAATTGCCGAGGGTGAATTCTCGATGCGCGAGCGGCGCTCTTCCAAAATCACGTCTCGCTCAGTCAGAACTTCCTTTTCGGTAAGGCGTAGGTTGACCATGCGGTCTGCCTCCATCGCCATCAGCTCTTTCAGACGCGATTTTTCAATCCGCTGAAAATAGGCTGTGACGTCCTGGCTGGTGAAGGCGTTGTCCTGCCCGCCCATGCGGGAGATTATTTTCGAAAACTCGCCAACCGCGATTTTATCTGTCGATTTAAACATCAGGTGTTCGAGGAAGTGAGCAATGCCCGACACGCGAGGAGGCTCGTCGGCGGCGCCAACGCGATACCAGACCATGTGCGTCACAACAGGGGCGCGGGTATCTGGAATAACAACGACATCCATGCCGTTTGCGAGCTGGAACTGCGTTGCCTTTGGTCCCGCTGCGACGGGCGTCGAACTTGAAACTGCGAGCATTGTTATAGCCACCATCATGCAGGCTAAGGAGCTAAAGCCAAGTCTGCTTATCATTCTATCCTCGATCCAATCGGCAGCCGACGGGCTGGCGATGTTCTCTTGCGCGAGCTGACGGACCAATCACTGCGGCGAGTTACTCATTAGCGTTACGCCACCTGAAAGTTTGGTCCGCAAACACGGTTCAGATTGAGCCTGCAAATGTCTGTGTGAGCCCGGTCATTGTCAAATGACA
>JAJFHI010000064.1 GCA_021775715.1 Hyphomicrobiaceae bacterium
GAGCCGATTAATGAAATTTCCTATCTATGTCGGTGCTGCACTTGCAGCATTGACGCTGAGCGGGACCGCAGCAGCAGAACAATATTCTGCAAAGCTTCCAAGTCTCAGCCACACGAAGGTTGCCGCTGTCTCAACAACAGCGAAGGCATCGATCGACGATGCCAACAAAAAAACCAGTGTCGCGAGTGACAGTGCGACAAAGAAAAAAACTGCTGCCGTTTCCAAACCGAAGGCAAAGTCTGTTTCGACGTCTCTTGTCGCATCGATCGATCTTTCTGGTCAGCGCATGACCATTAAAGAGCACGGCAAGGTGAAGTACGTCTGGAAGATTTCCTCCGGTCGTGCGGGCTATCGCACACCGACCGGCACTTATCGACCAAAGTGGATGTCGAGGATGCACTATTCGCGCAAATACAACAACGCAGCAATGCCACACTCTGTGTTCTTTCATGGTGGGTATGCCATCCATGCGACGTACGCCACAAGCCGCCTCGGCGCGCCAGCTTCTCATGGCTGCATTCGCCTGGCACCGTCAAACGCCCGGACGTTCTTCAAGCTTGTCAAAAAGCACAAAATGGCAGGAACAAGAGTTTCGCTTCACGGCGTTGCCCGTGACACTAAGCGAAGCTACGCGAAAAAGAAGACGCGGAAGAAGAAGTACAGTGCCTACAAGACAACGAACAGCACTTGGACGATGATGCCAAAGAAGTACAGCTACTCAAGCTCATCGTATACCTGGCCGGGCGATCGCCCACGTCGCGCCTACCGTCGCGGTGGACGCCGCTACAATCGCTATTAGAGTTAGATTGTACGAATAGTGACACGAAAAATGCGAACGCCCCCGGCCTGGTCGCTGGGGGCGTTTTCTTTTTTGCTAGAACGGATTCCAGGTCGGGCGTGGTGTGAAGCGCAGATAGCCAATGTTGGCGCCAAGACGCAGGCCAAGGCCTGATCTGATAGGCGCCATAATGACCTTGCCGCCCTTGAGGATGGTGAGGCCAACACCGCCGACAAGAAACGCCGAGCCATCAACACCGGTAAATGTGCGGTACATGCCAGCTGTATCCTGCAAGCGATAAATCAGAAACATTGTACGTGAGCCCTCGGCACCGAAGTCGTATCCGACTGATGGCCCGTGCCAATAAATCGGCGATGTTTTACCGCTGCGCAGATAGAGGTTGCCGGAGCCGTATCGAAGCCCAGCAAGAAATGCACCGCCGCCCTCCTTGCCGAGCACGTATCCGGTCGGTCTTCCCCAGTTCTTGAATGAATACTCGATCACACTGGCAAGGCCGGTCGAGATCTTGCCAAAGAATCCTCGTGTCGCCTGTTGGATTTCATCGATGGAGTAGCCGTTTTGACGATCGGGTTCGAAGCCGTCGAATTGCTGCACCTGACCTGTCGGCGTAGTCGCAAATGTTCCTGCGGCACCGGTTTGTCCCGGCTGTCGTTGCAGTGCCACATAGTCGTCTCGGACGTCGGGTGCTGCGGAGGGTTGCGTCGCAGCTTCCCAACCATCGGTTTTTGACTGATTGGCTGGCGCCTTCTTTGGCGCAGGCGCGCGCTTCGGAGTGGTGTCCGGTTGCTTTGCCGCTGCCGTTGTTTCAGTTGCCGCTGCGGTGGTCGCGGCGTCATTTGCATCGGAGCGCGTTGGCTCCGGTGGTGGCGGCGGTTCCTGAAGGTCTCGTTTTGTAGTGCCACGGTCTGTATCGACAGACGGCTGCGGGTCGTCGCGGTAGGCGACATCCCCACTTTTAGATGATGACACCGCCTTGCCGCCAGCGGTCAGCTCACCGTCGATACGCTTCGACAAATGCGCAGACTTCGCCTTCATTACTGCTAACAGTTCAATGCTGGCCGCTTTCAATGCGGTGAGCTTGGTGCAGTCCAATGCGGCACCTTCAGGTGGCTGTCCTAGAGTATCGATTGAGGTTAGCAATGTGTTGGCTTTCGCATCGAAACTCGCAATCCGCGCATCGTGCAAGTAATCAAGTGCCAGTTGTTCGTCGCGTTCACCAGTCCAGCCTTTGCGTGCCTTCAGCTGTTTGATCTTGGCCCAAAGCTTCGGAGTGGCCACCGCATTGAACGTGCGCAGGTCTTCACCTGCTGTGTCGACAGCTTGGTCGAAGTCTTCCCGCGTGCAGCTTGCAGCATTTGCTGCGCTTGCTGTGAACATCACGAAGCCAGTCATCAACGCACAGATGAGCCCGAGCATATTGCGTGACGACCAATGCATCGGGTTGTGGCGCAGGGAGTGTACCTCTGACGAAGCCGTTTGATCTATTTGTCGCAACTTGTGCATCCGCTTGGTTCTCTAGATTACCTATCTCAGGGATGGTACACGATAGCGCAAAACACAAGCTTTGAATTATGTACGAACTGAGACCTCGTAACCCGTGTAATGCGCTCACGTTCTACTATTTGGCAAAGTTGCAATGCATCAAGGGGGTCAATAATACGAGCTCCGTGTCCACTCAAAATATGGTCCATGCCAGCTACTGACCGGATTGGCTGCGCGCCAGCCGTTGTTTCTTCAATGCCAGCCAGCGACGGCAGCTTGGTTTTGAAAGATCGCATTTGACAGCAATCTTTGGGCCCTTTCGCCTATTGACGGCGCGCTACGTAGGGGAATGTTGAGCGGATTAAATTGATAAGGGGCAAGTGCGCTTGGTCGCGGGTTCTTTGCTGTATCGACGCCGCCTGATTCAACGATCATTAGCATGTCGATAAATGCTTGATTGCCTGGCGTTCGGCAGGCGGCGCGACGGATACCTGTGTGGGGCCCTAATCTTTGCCGATCGCGCGATCATCAGCTTTCAATTTTCCCTCGCTAGATATAGCGTACGTTAAAACGTTGCGCTGAATTGCGTGAGCGTCAAGCCTCGACCAGAGAAGGTTTGAGACATGCCAAACGACGAGGAATTGAACACCGCTCGAAAGTTGCTTCTGGCGCTGAAGGACGAGATCGAGACCTTGCTGGCTGAAAGCTCTGAGAGTCGGCAAGCTGTGGAGCTCGATCAGACGAGTGTTGGCCGGTTGTCGCGTATGGATGCGATGCAGGGCCAGCAAATGGCTTTGGCGGCTGGCCGTCAGCGGCGCCAGGATCTCGTACTTATTGATGCAGCCATGCAGCGGATTGAGGAGGGCACCTATGGCTTTTGCCTTGTTTGCGAGGAAAAGATTGCTCCGAAACGGCTTTCCTTTAGCCCTGCTGTTACAACTTGCATTGACTGTGCCCGCTAAAAACCGACCGAAAACAGGACTTTGTGGGATGGTCGCGAAATTCTTTTAACCTGTTCCAATCGGAACAGCGGCTCCGACCGCGCTGACGCACTATGGTTTTATCAAATCAACCGGCCCGACGGCCACGACCTAAGACAAACTGATGGAGACCACAATGACCCCGAAGCTTTTCACAAACTTTATTGCAATCGCTCTCATGACCGCCGTTGCCGGTGGCTCCATGTTGATCACGTCAGACGCCGAAGCTGGCAAAAAAAGCCGTGACGTTCAGATTCAAAACTACGACTTCGACACACCGCATGACGGCTTCGAAGGTTTCGACAACACCGGCGGCTATTGCTCGTTTCGCAAAACGCCAAAGCGGGTTTGCTCCTACACGAAAAAGGGCAAGAAGGTCTGCAAGGTCAAAGGCTGGACGCTGACGCAGATCTGCCAGTAATTACGACGCCTCTACAACGCATCCTCCCCATACTCCGTACCTCAGCCCGGCACCTTCTGGTGTCGGGCACTTTTTTGCTTTCGTGCAATTTGATTGAAACAAAACGTGCGTTGCTATCGCACGACGTAGTGTTGCCCCCGACACAATGTTGCGGCATATTTTTATCGGTTCATTTTTGATGAAACGGAACAAGCATCAACGTTAGGGGCCCAACATGCGCTTCACTGCCAAATTCTTTCTTATCGCGGCCATCGCCGCTTCACCTGTTATGTGGACGGCATCTGCCGAAGCCGCGTGTGTGACGAAAGCTGCGACGGCATCTGGCTTAACGGCCAATCAGGCCAAGTGGTTTGCAATGGAAACGATCGTTCAGCAAGTAAGCTGGTCCATCTGGCCAACGTGGGTCGCCAGTGGTCAAACACCCGGCTACAAATTCTCGAACAAAAAATATTCGTGTTCAGCAGGTGCCCTCGGCACCGAATGCACAGCCAGCGCAAAGATCTGCCCGGCTGGGTAAAATTTTCAACTGCGATCTCGATATCAATAGCGCCCCGGTTCCTTCGCGAGCCGGGGCGTCCGTTTTTTGGTAGTCTACTAAGCGGCACCTGGGTTCAGAGTGAACCACGCGATCAACCCGATAATCGGTGGCAACAACCATACACAGGCATAGACACGATAGATTTTGAAGGTCAGGTGCAACCGGGTCCGCTTTAACTCGCGGCGTGCGTCCGCCAACTCCAAAACCAAACCTTCCGGGACATTGGCGACGCCGCCACTTTCGATATAGCTGCGCTCTTTCTTGCGCGCCTGTGCTAGCCGCACTTCCGCGTCTGAAAGGTATTCGTCAATGGCCTCGTGATTGACATCGCATATTGCAAGAGCTGTTTCGTAATCAGCGACGAGTTCGTTGAGGCGTTGGGTGGTGACGGCCGGTGTATTACGCAATAGCCGGAGCACTTTATTCACCTCAAGCCCGCAGGTGTGAAACCGCTTCGCCAAACCGCCGTGATCTTTCATTTGGTCCATGAAGCCGAGTGTCAGCGAAAGACCGCCTGTCACGTATGAGACGAAATCGAAGACCTTGACGGTGAACGGGTTGAGTTCGCTGGCAAACAACAGTGAGAAGAACGGCACGGCAAAGCCGATGACGCCGGCGATCGCAAACGCGATCAAGCTGGCGTGCAGTTTGTCCTCGTAGCGCCGGGCGGCATTAAACCGTGCCCGTTTTACCCGCGTCCAGTCGCCAAGATACCGCGCACGCAGTTTCGACAGCTGCGCCGCCTCAGCGTGCACAGTTTTTGTATTTCCCGGTCGCGCTGGCGGGGACGAGAGGCCTGGCGCGCGCCGGGGAGGAATCAATCGAGAATCAGACATGACCGCCCGAGACTAGGACAGCGCGTACGGTGCGGAAAAGGTGTTGTGGGCTTGGGGAGGGAAGTTGTTTGTTGAGAACGTTGGGTGAGTGGTTTTTTTGTGCTCACGCTGTTCCTCGCGGCTGTTGCGCTGCCGATTCACGCCCCAAGCGGAAGGGCGTGGGACGATCGGAGCTGGCGGGAAGGCTGCGCACGCACCGGGAACGATTCAGACACTCGCTTGTTGCTCGCATCATCGCACCTGGGTGCAACGCGCCGAGATCGCGCGAGGGGAAACAACGGTCTCGCGATACGGCACATTTCTCACCGTATCTATTCGGCAGGTTACGGGCTTGCACAACTGTGTGTTCCGGACAGGTGGAGCAGGGAAATGTTTATGGCGGAGGCCGGGGAGCACCGCGCCCCGCTGCGTTGCAGCGCACATGTGTAGCGCCAGGCTGAGCTTTGCTCAGTCGAAACGGCGCGTGAACTCAAACCACTTGCCAAACACACCCTGGGCCACTGCAAGGAACTCCACCTCTACTGGTTCCCCGAAACTCTTTTACGTCCCAAGAGACAGTATTTGCAGGGTTTCGTCAGCAAGCCAGGAATGACGGCTGTAGTTTGTTCTTGGATTAAGAGAATCTATCTGCCGCTTGAGGCTTTCTGCGGGCACCAAACAACTGCCCTCGCCAACCGTAGACCAGTGACGCTATGGATGCGGCGAGCACCAAACCGCCGACGATGGACATCAACAATTGTTCGTCGGGAAGACAATGCGCATCATTGTTGAAACAGGCCTCAGATACAAATGCTCCGCCGAGAATGCAGAAGCCGATGAAAATCAACATGATGTAAATGAAAATAACCAGCACGCGATGGAGTCTGGACGGAAATACATATCCAGGTACCTCAATCGGCGTTTCGTGGATGAGCTCTTTCTCGGTAAACCTATCGGGCTTGCTCACGATGACTGAAGAGGTTGATGCAAGGTCGTGCCGAGCGTGGCGATGTTGCGTCACCATGATAAAGATCAGAGACAGCCAGCCAAGAAGGATCTTCAAGATAAAGCGCAGCGTGGCCCGAAAAAATCCAATATTCGTGTCAGTAGTTAAATCGACGACACGTAGCCCAACTATTCTGTGTCCGATTGTGCTGCCCCACAGCGATACTAAACCGGGCTCCAGAAGAAGAACCAGAACTGCGAATATACCGATTTTAATTTCGCGCTGCAGTTCGAATTGCGCAAAGACGACCGCGCAGACGAAAAACGCAAAGCCTATGATCAGGACGTCATAGAGTCCTGCCTGCAAGCGGCGGGCAAAGCGTGGGTACCGTCGGTCGGTGAGGGTCATGCGCAAGCCTTCAAAAAAGTATTTTTCTAGACCACCGGACTGCTGGAGGTACGCCTCCCATCACTCCGCCGCCGCACGCTTTTTCGCTGCGCGCTTGGCAGGTGCCTTTATCGCCGCACGGCGTTTCAACAGCTGCGCCAGGTAGTACCCGGTGTGTGAGGCCTTTACCTTGGCCACATCTTCCGGCGTTCCGACAGCGACGATCTCGCCACCGCCGTCGCCGCCTTCGGGGCCGAGATCTATGACCCAGTCGGCTGTTTTGATTACTTCCAAATTGTGCTCGATGACGGCGACCGTGTTGCCGGCGTTGACCAACTCGTGCAGGACTTCGAGCAACTTGGCGACGTCGTGGAAATGCAAACCTGTCGTTGGTTCGTCGAGGATGTAGAGCGTTCGCCCCGTCGCGCGGCGGGAGAGTTCTTTGGCAAGCTTGATACGTTGCGCTTCACCGCCCGACAGTGTCGTTGCCTGCTGACCGACCTTGATGTAGCCGAGGCCGACGCGGCGCAGCGTTTCGAGTTTGTCGCGGATGGATGGAACGGCCTGGAAAAATTCAGCACCTTCTTCCACGGTCATATCGAGTACGTCGGCGATGGACTTGTCCTTGAAGCGGACCTCCAATGTTTCGCGGTTGTAGCGTTTGCCTTTGCATTGGTCGCAGGTGACGTAGACGTCGGGCAAAAAGTGCATCTCGATCTTGATAACGCCGTCGCCCTGGCACGCTTCACAGCGCCCGCCCTTGACGTTGAACGAAAACCGCCCCGGTGCGTAGCCGCGGGCTTTGGCATCGGGAAGCCCGGAGAACCAATCGCGGATCGGCGTGAATGCGCCAGTGTAGGTGGCCGGGTTAGAGCGTGGTGTGCGGCCAATCGGTGACTGGTCGATGTCGATGACTTTGTCGAGGTGTTCGAGGCCGGTGAGTGTTTTGTACTGTCCGGGGTTGTCGCGCGCGTTGTTTAACTTGCGCGCCACGGCTTTGTAGATCGTGTCGATCAACAATGTCGATTTACCGCCACCGGAGACACCCGTGATGCAGGTCAGCACGCCGAGTGGAATGGAGGCTGTTACGTTCTGCAGGTTGTTGGTTGTTGCCCCTGTCACCTTCAATTGTTTCGACTTCACAGGTGTGCGGCGTGTTTTCGGTACCGGCACTTCGCGCACACCAGTCAGATATTGCCCGGTCAGGCTTTCCGGCGACGACATGACGTCGTCGGGCGTACCTTGTGCCACGATCTGGCCGCCGTGCACGCCGGCGCCTGGACCGATGTCAACAACGTGGTCGGCGGTTAGGATGGCGTCCTCATCATGCTCGACGACGATGACCGTGTTGCCGAGGTCGCGCAGGTGTTTCAGGGTTTCAAGCAGCCGCGCATTATCGCGTTGATGCAAACCAATCGACGGTTCATCGAGCACATAGAGTACACCCGTCAGGCCGGAGCCGATTTG
>JAJFHI010000065.1 GCA_021775715.1 Hyphomicrobiaceae bacterium
GCCGGTGTGAATGCGGGTATGGATGTGGACAGCTTTGCGCCACGCCTGTCGTTCTTCTGGGCGATTGGCATGAACTACTACATGGAGATCGCAAAGATGCGGGCCGCGCGTCTGCTCTGGGCGTCGCTGGTCAAAAAAGAATTCGCACCGAAGAACGAACGTTCGTTGTCGTTGCGTACGCACAGTCAAACTTCGGGCTGGTCACTGACTGCACAGGACATCTTCAACAACGTCACACGCACGGCCTTGGAAGCTATGGCTGCCACGCAGGGCCATACACAGTCGCTGCACACCAACGGCCTCGATGAAGCCATTGCATTGCCGACGGACTTCTCGGCCCGCATTGCACGCAACACACAGCTCTTCCTGCAACAGGAAACTGGCACCTGCCGTGTTGCCGACCCATGGGGTGGGAGTCACTTCATTGAACGCCTGACGCACGATCTGGCGCACAAAGCACTCGCACACATCAATGAGGTTGAAGAACTAGGCGGCATGGCAAAAGCGATTGCTGCCGGTCTGCCCAAGTTACGCATTGAGGAAGCCGCCGCCCGCACGCAGGCACGCATCGACTCAGGCCGGCAGACAATTGTCGGCATCAACAAGTTCCAAGTTGAAGGCGACGCTGAGATCGAATTCCTCAAGGTCGACAACAAGTCTGTCCGTGATCAGCAGCTAGCAAAACTGAAGCGTCTAAGGGAAGAACGCGACGAACCTAAAACTCAGGCGGCGCTGGATGCGCTGACCGAAGGCGCGAAAGGTAACGGCAACTTGTTGGATCTTGCTGTTAAGGCTGGGCGCGAAAAAGCAACGGTTGGCGAGATTTCGTTTGCCTTGGAGAAGGTCTACTCGCGCCACCGGGCCGAGATTCGTGCTATATCTGGGGTCTACCGCTCGGAGGCTGGATCGATGCAGAAAGACGTTGATGGCGTGCAAGAGCTGGTTGATCAGTTCGAAGCCAACGACGGCCGTCGGCCGCGCATTCTGATCGCCAAGATGGGTCAGGACGGCCATGATCGCGGCCAGAAGGTCATCGCATCCGCGTTTGCCGACCTCGGCTTCGACGTCGACATTGGCCCGCTGTTTGCCACGCCAGACGAAGCTGCACGCCAGGCCGTCGAAAATGATGTGCATGTGATCGGCGTGTCTTCGCTTGCTGCCGGTCACCTGACGCTGGTGCCAGAATTGCGTGAGGCGCTTGAAGAGCAGGGTCGCGGCGACATCATGGTCGTCGTCGGCGGCGTGATCCCACCGGCTGATTACGAAACGCTCTACGGGATGGGTGCCAAAGCCATCTTCGGCCCGGGAACTAACATAGCGAAAGCGGCTGGGGATTTAATCCACAAACTCAACGGTGCACTCGGATATGGCCCTGCCCAAGCCGCGGAATAGACGGGCGGCACGCTGCTGCCGTTTGTGTTGCCGGCCATGTCAACGCCTCTGCCTAAGGCTTTTTGGCCGCAACGCCCCCTGCGCCTGGCTCGCCCGTCGCCGCCTGCGCAAAGCCGAGAAGTCATCGGTAATACTGGGCCGATAAGGACCTCAGCCTTTGTACTCTGGCCGGCAGCTAACGTGGGACTTAGCAAAAAGCCGCGTGTCCGTAGCAACAAGTTAATGGGCGATTAACTGATGTGGCTTAACTTGGAAAGCTGACAGTCCGCATAAGTGCCCATCCAACTGACACGAAGAGTGCAATGCCAGACGCCGCCCGTGAGACATCCGCTTTGACCGCTGCACCAGAGCGGCTGAAGCAGACGCAATTTGAACTTGCGAGCATGGCGTATGAAGCACGCGGTGGTGGGCGCGACGTTTACGAGCGCTCCAGCTTTCTAAGTCTTCTGATTGTTGCCCAGTATGAGGTCGAACGTTTGTGCGTTCTGTCGGCGATGTCGGCGAGCATTGCCAACGGACATGCTGTCGGACTTGCAAACCTGAAGTCACGTGGGCTGGTCACCTATTTCCCAATCGAGTCGGCGAAGATGACGTTGGCGGGATTGCGCTTTAAAAAGTGGTACAGCGACCGTGCTGTTACAAAGAATCTTACTGAGTTCATCGCCGCATTGGCAGAGGCCAAAGTCGAAAACATCGAGTTCGTCGCGAGCGGGTTCACTGAATTGCGTGCCGACGATCAAGGGTATCCGGCTATGGCGCGTGCGTGGCAGGTCGTGTGCTCTAAAGGGCGTCGGTTGTTGGCTGAAATTGATAAAGAACTGTCGAGTTTTGCCATCCAAGGCGCAGCAGGAGAAGCAGCGCCTCTCCTGGACCTTCTCGAAAAGTCGGTTTCCGGTGCTTATCCGCTGATTGATGCAAATGGCGACGTCATCATGCCGCAATGGGCCGAACAGCGTGAGTTCCCGCGCATCCCTGTGCGTTCTGCGGCGCAATTGAAGTGTCGTGGCGAGGAGCAAGGTGTCGTCCTACGCGATATCTCCATCAACGGTCTGGGTCTTGAAAATGTCTCAGGCCTAAACGATGGCGTTCAGGTTGAGGTCAAGCTGGCACGTGGGTCTTTGTTGCGTGGCACTGTCGTTTGGCTCCGGCAGGGCCGCGCCGGTGTCTCACTACAGCGCCCGTTCCATGCAGACGATCCGGGCCTGCAGTTTCTGATGGAGAGTGGGAATAAAACCGGTTCGAACAGCGACTAGGACGATAGGGCCAAGCCTGAAACGCAACGTGGCGGCACTCTATCTGTATTCTTTCCGACCACCACGTTACCAAACCGGATCAACCCGGACTATCCCAAAACACGTCCGGCGACCGCATCGAGTTTCGCAATCAATGCGGGATCGCGCGCTTCAGGACGAGTGATCAATGCGACGTCAAGCGCCTTGTCGGAGCCAATAGGGCAGGCGGGATGCTGCCTTGGCATGGCGGCTGCCAGAGCCTTGACGAGCTTTTGCGCCTTGACTGTATTGCCCTTCATGATTTCGATGACGGAGGCAACATCGACTTCATCGTGGTCTTCGTGCCAGCAGTCGTAGTCGGTGACCATGGCGACACTGGCATAGCAAATCTCGGCTTCGCGGGCGAGCTTGGCTTCCGGCATGTTGGTCATTCCGATAATATCGCAGCCCCACGAGCGATAGAGATTGCTCTCCGCGCGTGTTGAAAACTGCGGACCTTCCATAACGATGTAGGTGCCGCCGCGTGACACGTCGATCTCGCACGTCTTGGCGGCTGCTTCGGCCGCATCTGCCAACAGCGGGCTAATAGGGTCGGCGAGCGACACGTGTGCAACGAGGCCGGTGCCAAAGAAGCTCTTGTCGCGTGCGAACGTGCGGTCGATGAACTGATCCGGAATGACAAAATGGCCAGGCGGGTATTCCTCCTTCAACGAGCCACAGGCGGACATC
>JAJFHI010000066.1 GCA_021775715.1 Hyphomicrobiaceae bacterium
TAGTTTCAATCATCCGGACCAGTTCCGCGCCTTTTTCATAGACTGTGGCGGTATAGAAGTTGTTGATCTCGATATAGCTCTCGGGCCGCACTGGATGGGAGAGGGGACCGGCATCTTCCGGAAATTGGTTTGCCCGCAGCAGACGGACATCCATGATCCGATGGACGACGCGCGAGCGCGCGTCTGCAGAAAACTCCTGATCACGATATACCGTCAGTCCTTCCTTAAGGCACAATTGGAACCAATCGCGGCACGTGATCCGGTTGCCTGTCCAGTTATGGAAGTATTCATGTGCGACAACGCTTTCGATGGCGATGAACATGTTGTCAGTTGCTGTCTCTGGCGAGGCAAGTACAAGCCGGTCGTTGAAGATGTTGAGACCCTTGTTCTCCATCGCACCCATATTGAAGTCGGACACGGCGACGATGTTGAACACGTCAAGATCGTATTCGCGGCCAAAACGGTCTTCGTCCCACTTCATGGACTGTTTTAGTGATTCCATCGCCCAATGCGCGCGGGCTTCCTTGCCGTGTTCAACGTAAACGCGCAAATCAACGTCTTTGCCCGACATGGTCCTGAAGGTTGAAGCAATAGAGCTGAGGTCGCCGCCGACAAGCGCGAACAGATAGCAAGGCTTTGGGTGGGGGTCACGCCAAACGGTGTAGTGGCGTTTGCCTCCGTCCAGTGTTCCCCGTTCCAGCAAATTGCCGTTGGACAGCAAAACCGGTGCCGTTTCACGATCGCCTTCAATGCGCACTTTGTATTTCGAAAGAACGTCGGGGCGGTCCAGGAAATATGTTATCCGGCGAAAGCCCTGCGCCTCGCACTGGGTGCAATACATATTACGCGAGCGGTAGATACCCTGTAGCGCGGTATTCGCTTCCGGATTGACGTAAGTAATGATTTCCAGGCGGAAAGTTTTTTTCGGAACTTTTTTTATCGTCAGAGTATTTTTTGAAACCGAATAGTCGCGCGATGTGAGAGCCTTCCCATCCAGGCGTACGTTCTCCAGCTCCAAATGTTCTCCATCAAGCACGAGCGATGTGGCCACTTTTTTAGCATCTGGATTGGGCCGCACGGTCAGGCGTGATTTGACACGGGTGTGCGTTGGGTCGAGGCGCACGTCCAGGTCAATCTTGTCGATCAGGTAGTCCGGTGGGCGGTAATCTCTCAGGCGAATCGTACGCGGCGTGTCGGTTTTCATCGTTGCTCTCAAAAATCTGGCCAAGGGCTAATGGTTCTGGCCGGAGTTGTGACTGTCTGTAGGTATTTATAGGTGGCGATGGGCTGGGCGTCACGATCTTTAACTTCGATACCTTGGTTCACCCGCCGTGATCAGGCCTACACCAGGATCGCTTGCGATTTCGTCAATCATGCCGCGGCCGTGTTTTGCTGCGGATGTCATCGACGCAGAAACGACGTGTGCCGCGCTGGTTGGCTGTGTTCTGGATCGGGAGTAATGCCGTTTTCGCTTTCGGTTAATGGAAAACGTAAATGAAAATAAACCAAGAAAAAGTTCGGAAGTAATTACGCAATAAAACGAAAGCCGCATTTTAATAACGTTGGCGGTTTGCTCGATTCCCGACGAGACGACGATCCTCAATCCGCCACGTGCTCGAAGCCAAGGGCGCGCTGCTGCGCGGCGCTGCGATCATGGATGCGAGGCTGATTGCTGCGCCATTCGCACTCCATCGAGCATCCACGTCATCGAAAGTTCCGCCGAATCACATGCCTGCGTGATTGAAATAGTCCTGTTCCGAGGTTCGCTCGCCAGTTCTTCGTCTTGTGGCCGACGATCGCGTTCCTCGCCTTTATTTGCCATAGGCGTTCACGCCACGAGCCAATTTTGATTGGTATGAATGTCGCCATGATGCCCGCAATTTGCGTGTAAGAGGATTGCGTAGCCATGCGAACAAATGCCAAGACATTAAATCTATTCCTTGCCCGTTGCCGTTAAACCAGGAAGACCATTGCAAGACCCTACCTATAGATTCTGCGTTGCACCTATGATGGACTGGACGGACCGGCATTGCCGGGTGTTTCACCGGTTGTTGTCGAAGCATGCGCGGCTCTATACCGAGATGATCACCGCCAATGCCGTTATTCATGGCGACCGCAACCGCCTCATTGGTTTTTCCGACGTCGAACATCCCGTCGCGTTGCAGCTTGGTGGCGGTGAGGCCGGTCCACTTGCGAAGGCTGCGGAAATTGCGCAGGAAACAGGTTACGACGAGGTCAATCTCAACGTCGGTTGTCCGTCGGATCGTGTGAAGGATGGTCAGTTTGGCGCGTGCTTGATGGCGGAACCGGACCGTGTTGCTGCGTGCGCTGCGGCGATGCGGGCGGCTGTCGATATTCCTGTGACCGTTAAATGCCGTATCGGTATTGATGAGCAGGACAGCGAAGCAGACTTCCAGAACTTCATCGACACGGTCGCGGCGGTAGGCTGCACAGTTTTTATTGTACATGCGCGCAAGGCGTGGCTGCAGGGGCTCAGCCCGAAACAGAACCGCGATGTGCCTCCGCTCGACTATGACCGTGTGTATCGTCTGAAGGTGGCGCATCCCGAACTCACAATTGTCGTTAATGGCGGTATCGAGACACTCGATGAATCCGACGACCACCTCGCCATCGTTGACGGCGTCATGCTCGGCCGTGCGGCCTACCATACGCCCTACATCCTGAGCGAAGTCGATCAGCGCTTTTTCGCAAGCGATGCGCCAATGTCAACTCGCTCCGAAGTTCTCGATGCCATGTTCGGTTATTCAGCTCAGCACATACGAGCCGGAGGGCGATTGAATAACATAACGCGCCATTTGCTCGGGCTTTTGCATGGCCAGCCGCGCGCGCGCACCTATCGTCGACTGCTAAGCGGCGTGTCGATGGCAGCCGATGGCGGCCTTGATCTGTTTCAGGAAGCGATCGCGATTGCGCGCTTGTTGGACGAAGAAGCACGACCAGTTGGTGATGACGAGACACTTCGATCAACACCGACGGCGGCGGAGTAGCATTTATGACCCCAAGCATCAACGCCGTCCTAGATCTCGTATCTCCACTCGCCGGGACGCTGACAACCTCTGAACTCATATGGCTTATTGGCGCGCTTGTTGCCGCTGGCCTTCTGGCCGGGGTGTTGGCTGGCATGCTCGGCATCGGCGGTGGTGGAATACTCGTTCCGGTGCTCTACGAGGCGTTCGGATTGGTGGGCGTTGATGAGTCCGTTCGTATGCATCTCACGCTTGGCACGTCGCTCGCAGTGATCGTCCCAACATCACTTCGGTCATTTGCAGGCCACCGCGCACGCGATGCCGTCGACATGCCACTACTGCGTCAGATGGCGCCGTTTGTTGTTGTTGGTGTTGTCGTTGGTGCTTTGATTGCCAAGGTTGTAAGCAGCGAAACCTTGCGTGTGATCTGGATTGTCGTTGCGATGTTCCTTGGCGCAAAGCTGGCGCTGGGCCGTGATGACTGGAAACTTGGTAACGTCATACCGCCCGTTGGTTGGGTGAGGACGTTTGCTGGAGTGCTTGGAATGCTGTCGACTTTAATGGGAATCGGCGGTGGCATCTTGATGGTAACGTTCATGACTCTTTACAACCGGCCACTGCTGCAGTCGGTGGCGACTTCATCCGGCCTTGGTCCGTTGATCTCAATACCGGGTGTGATCGGGTTCATTTGGGCGGGGTGGTTCGTCAGCGGGCTTCCAACGGGCAGCCTGGGCTTTGTCAGTCTGATTGGCGCTGCTGTGATACTGCCCGCCAGTGTGCTTACAGCACCAATTGGGGTTCGCCTGGCCCACGGCGTAGACAAGCGCTCGTTGGAGCTTGTCTACGCGGTGTTCCTGTTCGCTGTTGCGGGGCGGTTTTTGACAACCCTTGTCGGCTGAAACACCTGGCTAATAATTTAGATCTTCTGGTTGTACTCGCCAACTTCCGGCTCTTTGGAAAGCTCGCTATCGAGTTCTGCAAAGATGGCCTTCATGTTCTCTTCCGACGTTGGGCTTTCGACAACGACGACCAGTTCCGGTTTGTTCGATGAGGCGCGGACCAGCCCCCACGTGCCGTCTTCGAGAACAATGCGCACACCGTTGACGGTAATCAGTTCGCGAATGCGTTGGCCAGCAAGCTTCGCACCATTCTCGGCTAGCCCCTTGTAGTGGGCAACAATGCGGTCAACGACGCCATACTTAACCTCATCACCACAGTGTGGTGACATCGTCGGCGACTGCCACGTCTTCGGCAACGCATCACGCAGTTCGGCCATGGTTTTGTCGGGGTTGCGATCGAGCATGTCGCAAATGGCCATGCCTGCCACCAGACCGTCATCATAACCTCGCCCAAGCGGCGGGTTGAAGAAGAAGTGGCCGGACTTTTCGAAGCCCACGAGGGCCTTGTTCTCAAAGCTGAAGCGTTTGATGTAGGAGTGACCGGTTTTCCAGTATGTCGTTGTTGCGCCGTTTGCTTTCAACACCGGGTCTGTTAGGAACAGGCCGGTTGATTTAACGTCGGCAACAAATTTTGCGTTCTTATGCAGGCCGGAAATGTCTCGCGCTAACATCACACCAACTTTATCGGCGAAAATCTCTTCGCCTGTGTTGTCGACCACACCGCAACGGTCACCGTCACCGTCGAAGGCGAGGCCAACGTCGGCGCCAACTTCCTTCACCTTGG
>JAJFHI010000067.1 GCA_021775715.1 Hyphomicrobiaceae bacterium
CGCGGCGCGTGCCAAAATCGGGATGCTCTTCATTGCTTTCGACACACCGCACCGCATCCGCGTTCAAGCCACCGCCGAACTCAGCGATGATCCGGCATGGAAAGCGAAATTCCCAGGTTGTGAATTGGTCGTCAAAGCCAAAATCGACCAGATGTGGATGAACTGCCCACGTTACATCCACCCGCACAAACGGCTGGAAACATCTCGCTATGTGCCGGATGCAAACGGCGACGCGCCGATGCCCGCCTGGAAGCGTATCGACATCGTGCAGGAAGACCTGCAGCCTAAGGACGTCGGCAAAGCCGATGCGGAAGGCGGCGTGATTACGTTCGAGCAGTATGTCGAAAAACTGCAGGACGGCACGGCTTAACGATCCGTCGCGCCCGACAATCTACAATACAAAAACCGCGACGCCCGCAAGCGCCGCGGTTTTTTTGTTATTCAGCCACGCCCTTCAAACGGCATGTCAGTCGCCTTGATTGTCATGTTTAGAACATTAGCGTCGAGCGGCAGGTTGGCCATGTACAAAACAGCACTTGCGACATGCGCCACATCCATCCGCGACTCCACCTTGATCGAATGGTCGGCTTGCAGGATGCCTTTTTTCATCGGTTCCGTCATTTCGGTTGCAGCATTGCCGATGTCGATTTGCGAGCACGCGATATTATCGGCGCGGCCGTCAAGCGCGATCGATTTTGTCAATCCCGTAATCGCATGCTTGGTGGCCGTGTAAGGCGCAGAGAACGGTCGCGGAGCATATGCTGAAATCGATCCGTTGTTGATGATACGCCCACCTTTGGGTGACTGGCTTTTCATGATGCGCATCGCATGCTGGCAACACAGAAAGACGCCGGTCAGATTTACATCCACGACGCGCTGCCATTGCCCAACCGTCAGCTCATCCATTGGCACCGGCGGCGCGCTGACGCCTGCGTTATTGAACAACACGTCGAGGCGTCCAAACTCAGCCACAGTAGCGTCAAAGAGCTTTCCGACCTGTTCGGCATCGCTCACATCTGTCGGCACCGCCAACATGCGTCCGCCGTACCCCAATGCCGCATCTATGGTTTTTTGCAGCTCTTCTGCCCGCCGCCCCGCCAGCACGACATCGTAGCCGCCGCCCTGTAGCGTCAACGCCACCGCCCTGCCAATGCCACTACCGGCGCCCGTGACCAAAGCTGTCTTGCTTGTCATGCTTCACTCCAAAACAAAAAATGCGACCCTGATGGACCGCATTTCTTTAGCAGAATAAATCAATAATGTACTCAGGTCGCGTTGGGTGTGGTCGCTTCGCCACTTGAACCTGTGCACGACTATCGCGTCGGCACAGCTAATGTTTGGTCCCGACGCACCGTCACCCAGCGCACCTGAAACATACCTTAGCAGGCCAAATCGCAAGGTGGACTAAGCTACGCCTATCGCGTCGGCACGGGCGTATCACCACGGTAATCATAAAACCCGCGTTGCGATTTGCGGCCAAGCCAACCCGCTTCAACGTATTTCACCAACAGCGGGCATGGGCGGTACTTGCTGTCGGCAAGGCCTTCATACAGTACCTGCATCACCGACAGACAGGTATCGAGACCGATAAAGTCAGCCAGTTCCAGCGGGCCCATCGGATGGTGTGCACCAAGACGCATGGCCTTGTCGATCGCGTCAACCGTACCGACACCCTCATAGAGCGTGTAGACCGCCTCGTTGATCATCGGCAGCAAAATGCGATTGACGATGAATGCTGGGAAGTCTTCGGAAACAGCAATTGTTTTGTTCAGGCTTGCAACAAACGCGCGGGTTGCCGTGAATGTTTCGTCTTCTGTCGCAATACCGCGGATCAACTCGACCAACTCCATCACCGGCACGGGATTCATAAAGTGCATGCCGATGAAGCGTTCGGGACGGTCTGTGACAGACGCCAAACGCGTGATCGAAAGTGACGACGTGTTTGACGCAATGGAGGCTTCCGGCTTCAAGACGGGGCACAGATCTACAAAGATCTTGCGCTTGATGTCTTCTTCTTCTGTCGCCGCTTCGATCACGAGGTCGCAATTACCGAGCGCTTTGAGGTCCTTGGCATATTTTACGCGGGCAAGCGCTGCGTCTTTATCATCCTGACTGATTAGACCTTTGGAAACCTGGCGGTCCATGTTGTGGGACATGGTTTCCAGTGCCTGTTCGACGGCCTCTTTCTTGAGGTCATTCAAGAAAACATCGTAACCGGCCAACGCTGATACGTGGGCGATCCCGTTGCCCATTTGACCTGCGCCAATCACGCCAACCGTTTTTATCTTCTGCACTTGTGCATATCCTTCACCGCCAGCAGCCTCAGGCGCGCTATCTTTCACGATGGCATCCATCACGGTTGTCCTCTCGCAGTCCGAGGCTCGGAGGCAAACAACTCTGCCTGCCTCGTCGACCTAACCAGCTTTTTCCAACTCAGTTTTGAACTCAGGCAAGACTTCGAACAAATCGGCGACCAACCCATAGTCGGCGACTTGGAAGATCGGAGCCTCCTCGTCCTTGTTAATGGCAACGATAACCTTGGAATCTTTCATACCTGCCAGATGCTGAATGGCACCTGAAATACCAACGGCGATATAAAGATCTGGGGCAACAACCTTACCGGTCTGACCGACCTGCATGTCGTTTGGAACAAATCCCGCATCGACGGCTGCACGGCTTGCCCCAACGGCTGCGCCCAACACGTCGGCGACCGGCTCAATCAATTTTTCGAAGTTCTCGCCGGACTGCATACCGCGTCCACCGGAAATAATGATCTTTGCAGACGCCAGCTCTGGACGGTCCGACTTCGTCAGCTCCGCGCTGACAAACGAAGATAGGCCAACGGCGGCTGGAGCTTCGATCGTCTCGATGGGAGCCGCCGCACCGTCGCCTGCATCACCAAAGGCAGACGTGCGTACTGTCACGACTTTTTTGGCGTCTGTCGATTGCACGGTTTGGATAGCGTTACCTGCATAAATCGGACGCTCGAAGGTATCAGCCGATTTCACAGCACTGATTTCCGAAACCTGCATTACATCAAGGTCGGCGGCCACACGAGGCATCACGTTCTTGCCTGTCGCCGTCGACGGAGCAACAACAGCATCATAATTGGCCATCAGCGGCACAATTAATGCAGCTAATTCTTCAGCCAGTTTATCTTTGAGATGCGGCGCCTCGGCGAGCAGAACCTTGGTGGCTCCATCGAGCCGGCTGGCTGCTTCGGCAACCGCCGCACAACCATCTCCAGCAACCAGAACATGGATGTCGCCACCCATTTCTTTAGCAGCCGTCATGGCTTTGGAGGTGGCACCGTTCAGGGCCACGTTGTCATGTTCAGCGAGCAACAAAATAGTCATTAGAGCACCCCGGCCTCTGTCTTCAACTTCGCGACAAGGTCTGCAACCGAGTCGACTTTTATACCAGCCTCACGCGTTGGCGGCTCTGCTGTATTGAGTATCTTAAGACGTGCTGCAACGTCGACGCCGTAGTCACCAGGTGTTTTCGTATCAAGCGGCTTCTTCTTCGCTTTCATAATGTTTGGCAGAGAAGGATAGCGCGGCTCGTTCAAGCGGAGGTCGGTCGTGACAATCGCCGGCATGTTGAGAAGAACAGTTTCGAGCCCGCCATCAATTTCGCGTGTCACAGAAACTTTGCCATCTTCCAGCACAACCTTTGATGCGAACGTGCCTTGTGGCCAGCCAAGCAATGCTGCCAACATCTGGCCTGTTTGGTTGCTGTCGTCGTCAATCGCCTGCTTGCCCATGATGACGAGCTGGGGCGCTTCTTCTTCGACGATGCCTTTGAGAATTTTCGCAACAGCCAGCGGCTCAACCTGCGCACCGTCATCGACTTCGACATGGATCGCGCGATCGGCACCAATGGCCATCGCCGTGCGCAAGGTGTCTTGTGCTTTTTTTGGACCGATCGAAACAGCGACGACTTCTTCAGCCCCGCTCTTTTCTTTTAGTCGAACTGCCTCTTCGACGGCGATCTCGTCGAATGGATTCATCGACATTTTGACGTTGGCCAATTCGATGCCGGACCCATCTGGTTTGACGCGAATTTTGACGTTGTAGTCAACAACCCGCTTCACCGGCACAATAATCTTCATGCCCTTAACGCTCCCATAGCTTCCTTATTCCACATATATTTGTGCGGTGCGTGATGTGCAGTGCGAACATCGCCGACAGCCGACCGCGCCCAACCCAATCAATTGTTGAGAAACCAGCGCCTTCGCACGTGCGAAATTGCAGGGTATTGCTGGTGCCACAGTGTGTCAATCGTGCGCTACGTACCCCGCGCACGGTTTTGTCCATTTTTTAGGCAGAGCCAAGCCCCCGGTCAAACAAGGGAAACTCCGGCTTTTTGAAAAATACAATCAGTATTGCCCCTATGACGAGCCCGCCGACATGTGCCCACCAAGCCGTTGGCCCGACCTGCGGAACCATAATCATAACTGCCTGAGTGACCACCCAAATTCCGAGCACGATTGCGGCCGTCAGTTGAACCGGGAAAACATTGAAGGCCAGCACCCAGACACGCACGCGCGGATGCAGCATCAAATATGCAGCGATCACACCGGCCACTGCGCCGCTGGCGCCAATCAATGGTGCTTGAGAATCCGGCACCATCAGCGCATGCGTCAGGCCTGCCCCGACACCGCACAAGATGTAGAAGATCAAGAAGCGGAAATGGCCCATCGCATCTTCGACATTGTCGCCGAAAACCCAAAGAAACAGCATGTTTCCACCGAGGTGAAAAATGTCAGCATGCAGAAACATGTAGGACAAAAGCGTCAACTGCTCGGGCACCGGAATGGCATCTAGGCTGGTCTGGAACACTTCGGGTCCTCCAAACAGCTCCGTTGGGATGACGGAGAAACTAGCCACCATACCTTGAGACATCGGAACAAGCTGAAGCGCAAAGATGATCACGTTGACCAAGATCAAGCCGACGGTAACGAACTGAAAGTGGATGTGGCGAAGCGGATTGGAATCACTCAAAGGCACAAACATAGCGGGCTGACTTTCTGGATTTCTTGCAGACGGAACGCAAAAATGACAATCGGCCAATCGAGCGCATTTCACCATAGTACCGTGAGGCCGTTTTCCAACCGACAAATACTTTTAGACCCGACTTTCAGACCTACCTGTTCTGACCGGGCACCCACAAGACATCCCCCGCACCGTGGTTGTTCACGTAGCGGCTGGCAACAAACAGGTAATCCGATAAGCGATTTATATACTTCAATGCCGCCTCGCTGACGGGTTCGCCCTCGGTTGCA
>JAJFHI010000068.1 GCA_021775715.1 Hyphomicrobiaceae bacterium
GCCGAGGACATGCCTGGCATCATCGTGCCACGCAAGACGGTGCATGAACTGCATCGTTTGATCGAAACCAGCGGGTCCAACCTGAAAGTCGGCGTCAGCCCAACCAAAGTCCGGTTTGAGATCGGCACGGTGACACTGACCTCGAAGCTTATTGACGGTACCTTCCCAGACTACGCGCGTGTTATTCCGCAAGGTAACGACAAAGAGATGAAGGTCTCGAACGCCGAGTTCATTTCTGCTGTTGATCGTGTGTCGACAATCGCCAGCGAGCGCGGCCGTGCGGTCAAGCTTCATATCACCAACGACAAGTTGGAGTTGTCAGTGTCGAACCCAGAGGGTGGCAGTGCGTCGGAACAGATCAATGTGTCGTACGACGCCGATGACCTGGAAATCGGGTTTAATGCACGGTATTTGCTCGATATAGCCAGCCAGCTTGAAGGCGAGGATGCCCGTTTTATGCTGGCCGATCCTGGTTCTCCGACAATGGTTCGCGACAGTGAAGATCAATCTGCGCTGTACGTCCTGATGCCGATGCGGGTGTAAACCATTGGCCGCAGATCTTTGGATCGAGCGCGTAACGCTGAGCAACTTCCGTAACTATCAATCTGCGACCTTGGAAACGGGTCCTGAGCCGGTCGTGCTGGTCGGCGAGAACGGGTCTGGTAAGACCAATCTTCTTGAAGCGGTATCTCTGCTCGCCCCCGGCCAGGGTATGCGCCGGGCAGCCTTTGCTGACTTGGCGCGTGCTAACGGCGATGGTGGCTGGGCAATCGCTGCGCGGGCTCATACAGCGCTTGGCGATGTCGATATCGGAACGGGTGTAGTCGCGGCCAATGGCGGTCGTGAGCGTAGCGGGCGCCAAGTCCGCATCGACGGCGACAACAAAGGCGGCTCGGGTGTACTTGCCGACTACGTCGAGCTTGTCTGGGTTACCCCCGCCATGGATGGATTGTTCATAGGCGCTGCTGGCGACCGACGGCGTTTCTTTGACCGTCTCGTGCTGTGTTTTGATCCAACCTATCGCACCCGTGTCGGCCATTTCGAACGTGCCATGCAAAGCCGCAATCGCTTGCTATCGGACGGCGTGCGCGATCCTTCGCAGCTTGATAGTCTTGAAATGATCATGGCCGAGACGGGCGTGGCCATTGCGGCAGCCCGTGTTGAAGTGCGCAATGCATTGGTTGGTGTGATTGCCGCGCGGCATGCGCGTGACGAAAACTCACCTTTTCCCTGGAGCGAGATCGAGCTTGATGGGCGGCTCGAGGCTGACATTGCCACCGCACCGGCCGTCGATATCGAAGACCGTTATCAGCAAACCTTGCGGTTTATGCGAGATCGCGATGCGGCGGCAGGGCGGACGCTGGAAGGTCCTCATCGCACTGATCTGGCTGTCGGCCATGGGCCCAAGGGATTGCCGGCTAAGCTCTGTTCCACAGGCGAGCAAAAAGCGTTGTTGCTGGGACTTGTCCTGGCGCATGCAGAGCTTCTGACCGAACGTCAGGGCGGTCGCGCACCGCTCATGTTGCTCGATGAAGTGACCGCCCATTTCGATGATTTGCGCCGCACGGCGTTGTTCAAAGAGATCCTGCGTCTGGGTGCACAGGCGTGGATGACGGGCACTGATACGTATGGTTTTAAGTCGCTTTCAGGTAGCGCAAATGCGTTTGTTGTCGAGCACGGACGCATTGCCGCAACCAGCCTTTAGTGCGACGTCTTATCGGACACTCTAAGATATTGAAAATTATGACACTTTTACGCCGATTAAGCTGTTGGTTTTTCAAGTTTTTTCGGGCTTTTCCAAGCTGCGCGTGTTAATGTCTGCGATGACTTTTTACCGCAATGGAAAGACCTCTGAATGACCGCGAGCTCAGTGACACCAGCGCCCAAACCAGACGACTACGGCGAAGACTCGATCAAGATGCTCAAAGGCCTTGAGGCCGTCCGCAAACGCCCTGGGATGTACATCGGTGATACCGACGATGGGTCGGGTCTGCACCACATGATTTACGAGGCGGTTGACAATGCGGTCGACGAAGTTCTCGCTGGCCATGCTACAGAGTGCAACGTCACACTCAATCCCGATGGCTCTTGCACCGTCAACGATGATGGGCGTGGTATCCCGGTTGGAATCAAGCAGGACGATGACCAAGATGTGAAGCGGTCGGCGACCGAAATCGTTTTCACCGAGCTGCACGCCGGCGGCAAATTCGACCAGAACTCCTACAAGGTGTCTGGTGGTTTGCACGGTGTTGGTGTGTCTGTTGTCAATGCGCTTTCGAAATGGCTGAAGTGCCGAGTCTGGCGCAACGGCAAAGAACACTTCATCGAGTTTCGTGATGGCGTGGCGGTGAAGCCGCTTGAGATCGTCGGTGACGCCAATGGGCGCACGGGCACCGAAGTCAGCTTTCTGCCGAGCACCGAAACTTTCACGATGGTCGAGTACGACTACGATACGCTTGAGCACCGTTTGCGCGAACTCGCGTTTTTGAATTCTGGCGCCAAAATCGTTCTGACCGACGCGCGCCATGCGGACGTTCGCCGCGTCGAACTGATGTACGATGGCGGCACGTCCGCATTCGTTCAGTATCTCGATCGCGCCAAGCAAAGCGCGTTGCCCGAACCGATCATGGTCAATTCTGAACGTGATGGCATCATTCTTGAGGTCGCGTTGTGGTGGAACGATAGCTACCATGAGAATGTTCTCTGTTTCACAAACAACATTCCGCAACGTGATGGCGGCACACACCTCGCTGGATTCCGCGCAGCTTTGACGCGCGTGATCAACAAATACGCTGAGACAAGCGGTATTGCGAAAAAGGAAAAGGTTTCGTTGTCGGGTGACGACGCGCGCGAAGGCCTGACCTGTGTGCTGTCGGTCAAGGTGCCGGATCCCAAATTTTCCAGCCAGACGAAAGATAAACTGGTGTCTTCGGAAGTGCGCCCTGTCGTCGAGGGCATTGTCGGTGAGCAGTTGGGCACCTGGTTTGAGGAGCATCCCAAAGAAGCCAGATTGATCGTCAGCAAGGTTGCGGAAGCTGCTGCGGCGCGTGAAGCAGCCCGCAAAGCTCGCGAGTTGACACGGCGCAAGGGTGCGCTTGATATGGCCAACCTGCCCGGCAAGCTTGCCGAGTGTCAGGACCGGAACGCAGCGAACACCGAAATGTTCATTGTTGAGGGTGACTCTGCTGGAGGGTCAGCGAAACAGGCGCGCAACCGCGAGTTCCAGGCCGTGTTGCCAATTCGCGGTAAAATCTTGAACGTCGAGCGTGCACGTTTTGACCGGATGCTATCGAGCCAGGAGATTGGCACGCTCATCACGGCGCTTGGTACCGGAATTGGCCGCGAAGAGTTCAACCTAGAGAAGTTGCGCTATCACAAGATCATCATCATGACCGATGCCGACGTCGACGGCGCACACATCCGCACTCTGCTGCTGACGTTCTTCTACCGGCAGATGCCGCAGCTTATTGAAAACGGACACCTCTACATCGCGCAGCCGCCGCTCTACAAGGTCAACCGCGGCAAGTCCGAGACCTATCTCAAAGACCAGCGCGCGCTTGAAGACTATCTCATCGACGCTGGCCTGGAAGACGCCGTGTTGCAAATGAAGACCGGTGAGGACCGGGCAGGCGCTGACTTGCGTGCCGTCGTCGATTTCTCACGCTCAACGGTCAAGCTGATAGACGAGCTGCATTCGCGTTATGCGCGCTTTGTGGTCGAGCAGGCGGCGATAGGCGGTGCGTTTGATGCCCAGTTGCTGCAATCTGCCGACCGGGCGACAGGCGTTGCCAAGCAGGTGGCCGAGCGTCTCGATACGATCGCAGAAGAGACCGAGAAGGGCTGGGAAGGCCGCTATGGAAACGATGGCTATTTGTTCAAGCGCGAGGTGCGCGGCGTGACGGAAGCCCACGCGCTGGACGCCGGGCTTTTGGGATCACTTGATGCCCGCCGCTTGCATGAGCGTCACGAAACATTGGTTGAATCATTCGAAGCTCCAGCCGTCCTGCGCCGCAAAAACGATGAAGGTGTTCCGATCTATGGTCCGAAGGATCTGCTCAATGCCGTCTACGAAGCCGGCCGCAAGGGTATCTCGATGCAGCGCTACAAAGGTCTTGGTGAGATGAATGCCGACCAGTTGGCGGAAACAACGCTCGAGCGCGATTCCCGCACACTGCTCCAGGTCAAGATCGACGACCTTGCTGATGCCGATGACATCTTCTCCAAACTGATGGGCGACGTCGTCGAACCCCGCCGTGAATTCATTCAGTCAAACGCGCTATTGGTTTCGAATTTGGATGTTTAATTCGATCTGACGCCGATATTGACGTTTGGATGTGCGAAATTTTGCACGTTACCGGTTTGCAGGGCTTATATCTGGAAACGTAATGCCTGCCTCACCGCTTTGCCATGGGGCGTACTTTTCCATGCAAGCCTGGAAAACTGCGCCGTCCAGAATGTGTGTCAGCCATTGCTGTAGTCTTGGATATGGCTGGGCTGCAAACCAATCGGCATCGGTATTGCGAAACTGACGCACGAACGGTGCGGTGGCAATGTCTGCCAAAGACAATTTCTCACCGAAAAGAAACGTGTGTTGTGCCAATCGCGTTTCGAACTCACTCAGAATGTCCATGGCTGCATCACGGTGCGCCACCGGGTCGATGCCGTCTGCATTGTTTTCTTTGTTGTCGCGCGGTGCGTATTTGTAGCGGTCGAGGTGCTTTTTAAACGGACCTTCGATGCTGGCGATCAATAATTGTATTTGACCTCGGTCGCTCAGTTGCGGCGACAGAATCTCGTGTGGATCGTTTCGCGCAAATGCCCAAAGCATGATGTCGAAGCTTTCATCGTGAACAACGCCGTCGGTATCAATCAACACGGGCACGGTTGCTTTTGGTGAGGCCGCGAGCATCTCAGCCGGTTTGTTTCGCAATACGACTTCACGCAACTCACATTGCTGTTGGCTGAGAACCAACGCCATGCGTGCGCGCATGGCGTACGGGCAGCGGCGGAAGGAATATAGGATTGGAAGTTTTCGCTCAGTCATTGATGCCACGTATCATTGCCGGGTGCTGGCTGGCAAGAGAATTGCGTTCTCTATTTGTGCCGGTCTTGTTGATGTTTCATGGTCAAGCTTGAGGTATGGATTTGCGAACATCGGATGACACACTGTTGCACGTCAAGGAGGCTGGTATGAGGCTGGTAGAGTTTGTTTGGCCTCACGGCTATTCCTCGCTGTCGCTCGGGCCTCCGGCGGGGCGGCGCTCGCGCCGGGCCACGGTCGTGGCCTCGGCCTCTGGCATAAACGTTTTCCTTGAACAGTTTGTCCGGAACACACGGGCGTGCGGGCTGCAGCCTGCGGAGTGAATACCGCAAGTTGTTGCCGTTTGGCGCGACCGCCGTTTCCCCTTGCTCGATCTCATCGCGTGGCACCCGGGTTTGATCGTACGAGCGACAAGCGAGCGCGTGAATCAATCCCGGCGCGTGCGCAGCCTGCCCGCAGGGCAGAATAGCGTGAGCACAAATAATCCTCTGCGATGATGCGAGCGACAGTGTTAGTTGCACTGCCGATTCACGATCCCGCTCCGCTTCGCTACTTGAGCACGGTCACAATCTCAATTCGATTCCGCCAAAGTCTGAAACGCTCTAAGACCTATCTGACAGTGAAAAAAAGTTGCACATTTTGTCTTGGGTGTGAAAAACTGATCACGTCAAGACAGCAAGCGGAGCGAATGCAACGTGTCGAAAGCTCAAGTAATCCACTCTTTGGGACCGCCGGACGCCATGCGGTGGCAGGACTGGCCGGTTCCCGATCCGGCACCGGGTGAAGTGCGCATTCGGCATACCGCAGTCGGCGTGAATTTCGCAGATACCTATCATCGCGGTGGTGTTTCTCATCCATGGCCGGTTCCTCCTTGTCCAGTTGTCATCGGCTTTGAGGGAGTGGGCATTGTCGAGGGTGTCGGGGATGATGTTGCCGATTTCCAGATCGGCGAGCGTGTCGCCTATGGCATTCCGCCACTGGGCAGCTATTCGGAGGTGCGCAACTATCCTGCCGACAAGCTGCTGCATCTGCCCGACGGTCTGGATGAGAAGGTTGTTGCAGCGCTCTTAATGAAAGGCATGACGGCGCACTATCTGCTGCATCGGACGTATGCCGTAAAGCCTGGCGATACGATTGTCGTTCACGCCGCTGCCGGCGGGATGGGTCTGATCTTGTGCCAGTGGGCAAAAGCACTTGGAGCAACCATCGTCGGGACGGTGAGCACAGAGGAAAAGGCAGAGGCTGCCGCAAGTGCCGGATGTCATCATCCCGTGGTCCGAAGTAGCGAAGACTTTGTTGCGAAGGTGCGCGAGGTCACCGATGGTGAAGGCGCCGCGGTGGTTTATGAATCGATCGGCAAGGATACGCTTCAGCAGTCTCTGGATTGTTTACGCCCTATGGGCGTTTGCGCGGCCTACGGCCATGTTTCAGGTCCACCCGATCCCGTCGATATCATTCAGGATCTTGGACGGCGCGGATCACTCTTCATAACCCGGCCGGCAATCATGCACTACGTTGCAAAACGTGCAGACCTCGAATGGACAGCAGGTGATCTCTTTAAGGCGATCCAAGCTGGTACGCTTGATGCCAACATAAATTACGAATATGCGCTGAAAGATGCTGTCAAAGCGCATAAAGCGATTGAAAGCGGAACGACGCTCGGCGCCGCAGTTCTCATTCCTTAAAATGGTAAACTTGCACACGGCAGGCGAAGTGGCGTGGCCGGACTTCAAACCGCCGTGTGCAAACTCGTCTTCTTACATAACAGCTTCTTTGAGGTCTTTTGCGACGCGGAACGCCACTTTCTTGCTCGCCTTGATTTTAATAGATTCGCCCGTCGCTGGGTTGCGACCCATGCGTGCTGGCCGCTTGCGAACCTGAAGAATGCCAAGGCCACTGATGCGGATGCGGGCACCCTTCTTGAGGTGCTTATGGATCAGCGTGACCATGTCATCGAGAAGACCAATAGCCTGCTTCTTTGGAATTTCATGCATCTCGGCAAGGTCTGCTGCCATGTGGCGCATCGTTACCGTTTCGACTTTCTTGGCGGCGACCTTTTTCGCAGCGGTCTTTTTCGCAACAGTCTTTTTCGCAACTGGCTTTTTAGCTGCTGACTTCTTAGCAGTTTTTTTAGCGGCTTTCTTTGCAACGGCCATTGAACGTACCCCTGATGGTTTCTGATATCGCGGACTCGATCGGTTTTCGAAGATCGAGGTCTCGGCGACTGTCAGTGATGTTGTGTTGTTAAGTTTGCAACTCGAAAATAAGCAAACCATTCATTCAGCGTAGCCAAAGTGGCGCGCTTGCAACGATGTATGCAAGCCAAAAATGCCGTTGTCACGGGGTTTTTTGACGTTTTCCCGCAATTGACCTGGGGCAAATGTGCTCGGTGATGGTGCGGTCGTGGGGTTACTTTGCCGCCTC
>JAJFHI010000069.1 GCA_021775715.1 Hyphomicrobiaceae bacterium
GCCACTTCGGTCATGAAGCGCACACAACGCGTGCAGTGAATGCAGCGCGTCATCGACGTCTTGATCATCGGCCCGAGGTATTTGTCTTCAACGGCGCGTTTGTTTTCGTCGTAACGCGTGCCACCTACACCGTAGGCCATCGCTTGGTCTTGCAGATCACACTCGCCGCCCTGATCGCAAATCGGGCAATCGAGCGGGTGGTTGATCAGCAGGAATTCCATCACACCTTCGCGGGCTTTTTTAACAAGCGGCGTTTTGGTGTTGATCACCTTGTGGCTGCCATCGCGGTTTGGCGGCAAGTCTTTGACCGTCATGGCGCACGACGCAATCGGCTTTGGCCCACCGACGACTTCGACGAGGCACATGCGGCAGTTGCCAGCAATCGACAGCCGCTCGTGATAACAAAAACGCGGAATTTCAGCACCGGCTTCTTCACACGCCTGCAGCAGAGTGACGTGTTCGTCGACCTCTATCTCCTGCCCATCGATGATCAGTGTTTTTGGCATGATTGTCTTTCGCTTACACCTTGCGTTGTTTGTAATTACTCAGCCGCTTCGGCGCGCGCCGAATAGGCATCGATCCGCGCTTCAATCTCTGGCCGGAAATTGCGGATGAGGCCTTGCACCGGCCACGCCGCAGCGTCACCCAACGCGCAAATCGTGTGGCCTTCGACCTGCTTCGTCACATCGAACAACAAATCAATTTCGCGCTTTTCAGCCCGGCCTTCGGCCATGCGTTCCAACACGCGCCACATCCAGCCGGTGCCTTCGCGGCACGGCGTACACTGACCGCAACTTTCGTGTTTGTAGAAGTAGGAAATCCGCGCGATGGCTTTAATGATGTCGGTCGACTTGTCCATCACGATCAGCGCCGCTGTACCGAGGCCCGACTTGGCCGCTGACAGCGAATCAAAGTCCATCGTCAGTTCATCGCAGACATCGCCCTTGATGCAAGGCACCGACGAGCCACCCGGAATAACAGCCAGCAGGTTGTCCCACCCGCCGCGTACACCACCGCCGTGTTTCTCGATCAGCTCGCGCATCGGAATGCCCATCTCTTCTTCGACGACACACGGCTGCTCGACATGACCAGAAATCTGGAACAGCTTTGTGCCGGTATTGTTCGGCTTGCCGAGTCCTGCAAACCATATCGCTCCGCGTCGCAAAATGTCCGGCACAACCGCGATGCTCTCAACGTTGTTGACCGTCGTCGGCGCGCCGTACAATCCGCAACCTGCCGGGAACGGCGGTTTCAATCGTGGCTGGCCTTTTTTGCCTTCGAGACTTTCTAGCAGCGCTGTTTCTTCACCGCAGATGTAAGCACCGGCACCATGGTGAACATAGAGGTCAAAGTCCCAACCGTGGACATTGTTTTTGCCGATGAGCTTGGCGTCGTAGGCTTCTTGGACGGCGGCTTCAAAGGTTTCGCGTTCGCGGATATATTCGCCGCGGAAGTAGACATAACAAGTGTGCGCACGCATCGCGAACGATGCCAATAACGCACCTTCGATCAGAAGCTGCGGATCATGACGTGTAATCTCGCGGTCTTTGCATGAGCCCGGCTCACTCTCGTCGGCGTTGATAACAAGGTAAGATGGCCGTGGGTCTTCCTTTGGCATGAACGACCATTTAAGGCCGGTCGGAAAACCAGCGCCGCCACGGCCGCGCAAGCCGGCGGCTTTAACCTCATCGATGATCCAGTCGTGACCTTTGTAGATGAACACCTTGGTGCCGTCCCATGAACCGCGCGCGCGCGCGCCAGCAAGGCCTGCGTCATGGAACCCATAAAGGTTCTGAAAGATACGATCTTTATCTGCCAGCATCGTCTATCACCAAACCTTGTCGTCTTCGAACCTGTTGTTACCGTTTGTAATTCATTACGCGTTGCCGTCGTCTGCCGGGTCGTCACCGCCGTCGGCTTGCATACGCTTTGCAAGCAAATAAGCGAGGCCTTCGCAAACTGCGATCATAGCAAACCCGCCAACAATCAATTGCCACTTGTAGTCACCAAGCGTTTCCTTAAACGCAATAATTCCAACGAACCCTGTCGTACTCGCGGTCGACCCGATGAGACTTCCAATCTTCAGTGCCAGCAGAACCCAGGTCTGTCCCACTACTCGTCCTTACTGCTATCAACATCACCTGCATCAACACGCTTGGCAAAGTCCGTTTCACGGCCCGCCGCCAAGGTTTTAGCTTGGCTCATCCAATCATCGCGCGCGATACGGCCTTTGAACGTTAGATTATCATCGACCCACGCGATTTCGTCGGCTGCCCACTTGGCAATCTGGTCGTAATGAAAAATACCGAGCGCATTTAGCGTGCGCTCAAGCTTTGGACCGACACCACTGATGCGTTTCAGGTCATCGCCTGTGCCACCGCGTGGCGCATCAAGGAGGTTTGCGGGTTTTTCAAGCGATCCACTTGTTCCATCAGTTGCCGATGATGTCTTCGCTGCTTTACCCGCAGGATTCTTGTCTGCGTTGCCCGATGTCGCAACTGCGGCCTCTTGGTCAACGACATTCGCCGGTACCATGTCGTTGCTGGCCTCATTCCAGCGGACCGGTCCATTCTTCAACGTCGTCAAACCGCCGGACGGACAAGATGCTGTTCGGCCCGTTTGCGAACCCGGCTTTGGCGGCTGTCCAGCGTCCAACCCATCTAGCAATTTGTCGAACAGATCAGGTGTTAGGTCTTCGTAAGTGTCTTTCGAGACCTGCACCATTGGCGCGTTGGCGCATGAGCCGAGACACTCAACCTCTTCCCATGAAAAGTTGCCGTCGCCGGAAAGTGTATGTGGCGTTGCCGCGATGCGCTTTTTACAAGCCGCAATCAAATCGCCTGAGCCACGCAACATGCATGGTGTCGTGCCACAAACCTGGATGTGGGCTTTTTTGCCAACCGGCGCCAATTGAAACATTGTGTAGAACGTCGCTACTTCATAGACGCGGATGAGCGGCATATCGAGCATCTCGGCAACAACGCGGAGCGCTGGCTCCGGCAACCAATTATCATGCTGTTCCTGTGCCCGCCACAGCAGCGGAATAACAGCAGAGGCTTGCTTTCCGTCGGGATAATCTTTGATTTTCGCTTCAGCCCAGGAGAGGTTTTCCGGCGTAAACTCAAACGTCGTTGGCTGCTCTGGATTGAGACGGCGAACGGCCATGCTTGGCTCCTCGTGGCAGCGCGCGGGGTTCCCGGCGCAAAGGCTTCAGGCGTGGTCCGGGTTCACAAGTCGAATTGACAGAAAAATTCGCCCGTTTTGCAACGGCCGAATGACATGTCTCAGGACCGTGGGCCCCGATGCACCACACCCCAGTTCCACTACGTGCATCAGCCCCCTAAAGCAAGGGGTGCAGGCCTATACAAAGGGGGAACTCAAATGTGACACAGCCGAGCGCGATGAGCTGCGTCCAAGTGGTCGCAGCCAAATAAGCGGCGGGTTTGTGGAGAGTCTTAGAATTGCACCAAAGTGCAGTGAAAGTTCAAGTTACTGCGGTTGTGGAGCCTTGACCGCTTCGTCGCGGAGGTCCTCGATCTTGTTGCCGACGCCCCGCTTTACTTTCGTTTTTGCCCGGCCATAAGATTCACGCGGAGTTTCGCTGGCCCATTTGGGCTGTTGGTAGCCAAAGAACGGCTCAGCCAGCCAGCCAAACAGCAAAAGCGCCGTCACCGCTGGTGCGAGCAGCAGGGAGACCTGTGAGCCGACCCGAAGAAATCCAGTCCAGAAAAACGCCAATAGGGCGCCACAGCCGATTATGACCCAACCGCCGAAATCTTCACCGCGGGCGGCCGCGAACAGCGTTCCAGCCAGAAGTGCAAAAATACCAATCAGGATCGGAATGGCTGGAAGGTCCGCATGCAACGTACCCATTGGCCATTTATTGTGGCGCGCAAACATTCGATATGTCGCAAGGCTCAGACCCCAGCCAAACGCGGCGATCGCCAGAATAAATAGATTGTCGATCATGTGAGTCACTCCATTACGGGGCAAATTTGCAGGCTCGTGGAGCCAACACGGACGCTTTTCCTGCTTCCCGGCTGCACCAGAGCTCAAACTATCATCCTGGCGATTTTGTGCCAGCCCAGCGCGCGTTAGGCCAGGGACGCTCTCAGATGAGGTTAAGGGGTAAGCTTTTGCGTATTGCCCAGAATCCAAGCACCCCGGGCCAGCACGAGGCACAGCACTCCTGAACCGAGATGAAATGCCAGTGCATAGATATTGGCCGTTGACTGATTAACAATGACAGCATCGGTCAAACAGCAGGCTGCAGCACCGACGAACCACAACGCCAGCGCGCGCCACTCACCCATCCACGCAAAGGCCATGGCCATAGCACCCAGCCAGATATCTCGAATGCCGATGACGTAGTGAAGTTCATCCCCTTTGGGTGGGTGCGCCACACCAAACGTAAAGCTCGCGCCCTCTGGCGCCAGGAAGAAGCGTACGCCGATAAGGACGAGCACCAACCCCACGATAAGCCCCAGCCAGTAAACGCGCTGCTCCCGGGCGGTGTTGGCTCGCTGCTGCGTCGCACTGGTGGTCGGCGTTGTCATAAGAGTGAGCCCTGGCGCGGGTTGTGGACAAAGATCACGACGACGTTACCACAGTTGAAATGTGTGCTCACGCTGTTCTTCGCTTCGCTTCTAGTTTGAGCTCACGGCTATTCCTCCCTGCGGTCGGGCCTCCGCGGGGGCCGGGATTGATTCACGCCGTCGCTTGTCGCTCCGACGATCAAACCCGGGTGCCACGTTCTGAGATTGAGCATGGTGAAAAGCAGCGGTGCCATTCGGCGCTAACACCGCCGTATCCACTCGGCAGGTTGCTGGCATCCGCGCGCGCGTGTTCCGGACAAACGGCTCAAGGAAAACGATTATGCCAGAGATCCGGGGAGCAAAAGCTCGGTTCGCCTGAGCGCCTATCAGCAAAGGCGAAAAACCGCGGCGAAACAACCAGCGACCCGCTGCATTGCAGCGCCCCGCCGGAACGCCAGGGTGCGATAGGACCCGGTACGGCGCGTGAGGCAAAACACACTGCTCCCAGCGCGCGCCGTGAGGCCAAAAAACTTCCTACCGATCAATCTCGCCGAACACAATATCGATCGAACCCAGGATGGCCGAGACGTCGGCCAGCATGTGGCCCTTGTTCAGGAAATTCATCGCTGCCAAATGTGGGAAGCCTGGGGCGCGGATCTTACAGCGGTAGGGCCTATTGGATCCATCGGCCACGAGGTAAACACCAAACTCACCCTTCGGCGCTTCAACGGCGGCGTAGACCTCACCAGCTGGCACATGCATGCCTTCGGTGTAGAGCTTGAAGTGATGGATCAAGGCTTCCATTGACCGCTTCATCTCGGCGCGTTTCGGTGGCACGACTTTCTGATCGTTGGCGTTATAGGGTCCCGCACCGTCGGCCGTCAGCAACTTTTCACACGCTTGGCGCATAATCTTCACCGACTCGCGCATCTCCTGCATGCGTATGAGATAGCGGTCGAAGCAATCGCCGTTCTTGCCGATTGGAATATCGAAATCAAATTCGCTGTAGCATTCATAAGGCTGCGACTTGCGCAGATCCCAGGCCGCGCCCGAGCCGCGCACCATAACGCCAGAAAAGCCCCAATCGAAACAATCATCCAGTGACACAACCCCAATATCAACGTTGCGCTGCTTAAAGATGCGGTTTTCCGTCAACAAGGAGTCGATGTCGTCGACTGTTTTCAAGAACGGATCACACCATGCCGCGATGTCTTCGATCAGCTCGGGCGGCAGATCCTGATGTACGCCACCAAAGCGGAAATACTTCGCGTGCATTCGGCTGCCCGACGCGCGCTCATAAAACGTCATCAGCTTTTCGCGTTCTTCAAAGCCCCACAGCGGCGGCGTCAAAGCACCGACGTCCATGGCCTGTGTCGTGACATTTAGCAAATGCGATAAGATACGGCCGATTTCGGAATAGAGCACGCGGATCAACTGAGCGCGACGCGGGACCTCAAGACCAAGCAGGCGTTCTGCGGCCAGACAAAACGCATGTTCCTGGTTCATCGGCGCGACGTAGTCGAGACGGTCGAAATAACCAATCGCCTGCAAGTATGTTTTGTTTTCGATCAGCTTTTCAGTGCCGCGATGCAAAAGCCCAATGTGCGGGTCAACGCGCTCGACAACCTCGCCATCCAACTCCAATACCAACCGCAACACGCCGTGCGCTGCCGGGTGCTGTGGCCCGAAGTTGATATTGAACTGACGAATTTCCGTTTCGGCCATTGCCGCACCCTTCAATTTAATTTGCCGCCGGACGTCGCCTGACAGGATCAAGACGCGCTAGCTTTGCCTTCTTATTCACGACCCGCTCGAACCAGTCCCAGTGAACAACAGCGCGTTTGTGGTGTCCTTCGCCAATCAATTCAATACCGTCGTGCGCTTTCACCCGGAACGTAACTTTGCGTTCGTCAATGGCTTCGCACTCCACATCGACCGTCACGGTCTGCCCAGGCACAGTAGCCGCAATGTGCGAGACGTCGATATGCACTCCGAGGCTACCCTCACCTTCCTCCAGGTGCGGTGCCAAAAGCTTCATGCAGGTCCATTCCATCAGACCGACCATAAAGCCCGTCGCAAACACCGTAGGCATTACGGCAAATTCATGCGCTTCCGGGTACAAGTGCGGCACCGTCTTGTCGGCTGGTACGACGTATTCGAACGTCGCCTTGTCTCCGACTGCCAACGGGTCCTTCACGGGTGTGCACTCCAATTTGCAAAAATCTTATGATGCCTTTGGCGGTTCACCGCTCGCCTTCTCATCACCTGGCAGGACATACTCGACGCCTTCCCAAGGACTTTCGAAATCGAAAGACCGGAATTCCTGCGTGAGCTTCACAGGCTCATAAACAACGCGCTTTTCTTCGTCGTCATAGCGCACCTCGACATAACCCGTTAGTGGGAAGTCTTTGCGCAGTGGAAAGCCCTGAAAGCCGTAGTCCGTCAACAAGCGGCGCATGTCAGGATGGCCAGAGAACAATATGCCGTACATGTCGTAGGCTTCGCGTTCATACCATTCGGCCGCCGAGAAAACTTCAACGGCGCTTGGCACAGGCTTGCGCTCATCTGTTTCAAGCTTCACGCGAATACGCTGATTGTTGCGTGGCGACAGCAGGTGATAGACGACATCAAAGCGTTGCTTGCGTCCTGGATAATCAACACCGCACAGGTCGATCAGAATTTCGAACCGGCAACGCGCATCGTCGCGAAGGAACTTTAGGGCTTGGACAATGTTGTCACGCCCCACGCGTACCGTCAGTTCACCAAACGCAACTTCCGAACCCCGGCATGCGGTGGCCATTTTTGCGGCGATGTATTCGCCCAACTCGTTGACGCTTTCGTCCATGTCGTGGCCCCGGCGGTTCTTGAAATTTCGCTTGTGAATTAGCGCTCGATCGTGCCTGTGCGGCGGATTTTCCGCTGCAGCAGCATGACGCCGTAAAGCAGCGCTTCAGCCGTTGGCGGGCAACCCGGCACATAGACATCAACCGGCACAATCCGGTCGCATCCACGCACCACAGCATATGAATAATGATAATATCCGCCGCCATTAGCGCATGAGCCCATCGAGATCACATAGCGCGGCTCTGGCATCTGGTCGTACACCTTGCGCAACGCTGGCGCCATCTTGTTGGTCAGTGTGCCGGCAACAATCATCACATCCGACTGACGTGGTGAAGCGCGCGGTGCAAAGCCGAACCGCTCAAGGTCGTAACGCGGCATAGAGGCCTGCATCATCTCGACCGCACAGCAGGCAAGCCCAAATGTCATCCACATCAGCGAACCGGTGCGCGCCCAGTTGATCAGATCATCCGTGGCGGTGACAATAAAGCCTTTGTCGGCCAATTCGTCGGAAAGGTTATTGAAGTAGGGATCATCGGGACGGATGATTTTATCCGCGCCACCGGCGAGGCCCTCTTTGGTGCTGTCAAAAGCAAATGGGTTGTGCGGGACAATCAATCCCATTCCAGTGCTCCCTTTTTCCACTCGTAGATGAACCCGATCGTCAATACGCCGAGAAAGATCATCATGGACCAAAATCCGAAAACGCCAATATCGCCAAACGCCACGGCCCACGGAAACAGAAAGGCTATTTCCAGGTCAAAGATGATGAATAAAATTGCCACCAGGTAGAACCGCACGTCGAATTTCATCCGCGCGTCATCGAAGGCGTTAAAGCCGCATTCGTAGGCGGACACCTTCTCGGGATCGGGATTGTTCACTGCGATCAGGAATGGCGCCAGCATTAGGGCGGAAACGATCGCGAAAGCGACGCCGAGAAAAATTACAATTGGAAGGTAATTTAGGAAGAGCTCAGTCATTGGGCGCCTTTCAGCGTTCTGACGGGCGCGGCGGTGGTAACGCGCTGCACCGGAGCACCCAGCTTCCCTTAAAGACAACGCGCTGTGGCGCGCCAAGACAGATATGGCAACCATTAAAAATGGCGCGAGAGACGGGACTTGAACCCGCGACCTCCGGCGTGACAGGCCGGCACTCTAACCAACTGAGCTACTCCCGCATTCAGCCGTCTGCGGCTTGGAAAACCAGCGCTGACGTCCGAAGCATCGGATTACGGTGTTGCACCGCGTTAGTCAATCGCAATTGATGAGATATTTGGGAATGAGTGAGAAGTTATTTGAGCTCCAGGCTATTGGGTGCTTTCGCTCAGGGCACCCGAGGCCGGGAACGATTTACGCGCTCGCGTGACGCTCGTACGATGTGGCTGGCAGAGTCTGGTTCGCCCACGGGGCTCGCGGCAACGCCGCTGATCGCTAGAGTCCCGGCACGTTGCGCCGCTCCGCCGGGGGCCCAAGCAATAGCGAGTAGGAGCCGTGAGGCCAGACAACAATGAACGAAGGAAATGGTGGGCGATGAGAGGGTCGAACTCCCGACATCCTCGGTGTAAACGAGGCGCTCTACCACTGAGCTAATCGCCCGATCCGGTATCCGGGTAGCCCGGCAAATCAAATCGGTCCCGCTGTCTAGCGCCTGGCGCGGAATTACGCAACTGCGCGATGGTCGCGATAAAGCCTGACCGACGGGAAAGCAAGAACGCCCCGCGGTTGCCGCGGGGCGTTCTCAATAACGAAAGTCTCGGATCAATTTAGTTCAACAGTTCTTTGAGGCCTTTGGCCGGCGTGAACTTCGCTACGCGGGATGCTGGGATCTTGATCGTGGCACCGGTCGCCGGATTGCGGCCGTCACGTGCCTTGCGGTCAGACACCTTAAACGTGCCGAAATCAGGGATGCGAACTTCACCGCCGTCTTTCAGGGAATTTTTGATGTGGTCAAGCGCAGCATCCACCGCGGCAGTCGCTTTTTCCTTGGTCATCTCGCAAGAGTTAGCGACCGCGTCGATCAGATCTTTTTTGCTCATAGCTGTTCCCATCCTTCTTTGTTGGGCGGAGCACATGCGCGTTTTGCAAAGGGGGCTTGGATATATCCAGCAGGAGTGCTGGGCCCGCAAAACCGGCGCGCGTGCTGCGGTGTGGGTCTCGATGGCCGCACAAAAGCGCCCAAACATTGGGCCCGTCAAGGGGTAAAACACGCCAATTGGCCCTAAAACACTGGGAAAAACGGTTAAAGGAAGACATCGGATCGAAAAATGGGCCCTGAAGTCACAAATCTGACGTGCAAAAACCACCGCGCAACCAACTTATGCGGAAGTTTTTTGCAGTGCAAACAAAAGCCTGCAGGCTCAGATTTTACCATTCCCACAGATGTAAAACACAAAAAACCCGCCGAACTGGAAGGTTCGGCGGGTTAATCGATTGTGCTTGTCAACAGCAACTAATGTGCTGTCAGACCGGTCGCAGTATCGCCGTCGGCTTTGCCAGCCACGGGCGTGGGCTCGTCGTCGAGTGTGATTGGCTCGAGCTTAGACACCAACGCGGCTTTCAAAACTTCATCGACGCCTGAAACCGGAATGATCTCAAGCTGCGATTTCACTTCATCGGAGATATCCGCCAGATCCTTGACGTTCTCTTCCGGAATTAGAACGGTCTTGATGCCACCGCGCAGAGCCGCCAGCATTTTCTCCTTGAGACCGCCGATTGGCAACACACGGCCACGCAGGGTGATCTCGCCCGTCATGGCGACATCTTTGCGAACTGCAACACCCGTCAACACCGAGACGATTGCGGTGACCATGCCGATACCGGCAGAGGGACCATCCTTTGGCGTGGCACCTTCCGGTACGTGCAC
>JAJFHI010000070.1 GCA_021775715.1 Hyphomicrobiaceae bacterium
ACGTTTTCAGCCTCAAGGTAGGTGCGGATCTCGTCGTCGAGTTTGTCCGGCGCGCGCATCACCTCCTGCCAATTGTCCGCTCTAAGCCACGCGAATTCGTCATTAAGCGTGATGCCATGATGGGTGCTGGGATTTGTACGGGCGGGCGCGCGCGGCGGCATGGGATGTCCTTGTCGTCGGTGGGTGTGATCAGAAGTGACACGGCAGTGGGAGTCACTCGGCATTTTTGTTAGAGCGATTTAGTCGTCTTTGACGTCGAAGGCCAGTGCCGTCCCGTTGATGCAGTATCTGAGACCTGTCGGTTGCGGTCCGTCGGGAAACACGTGGCCAAGATGGGCTTCGCAACTGGCACAGCGGACCTCGGTGCGCCGGGCAAAGAGCGAGCGGTCTTCATGCTCGCTGACGGCGTCTTTGCCAACACTTGACATGAAGCTCGGCCATCCGGTGCCGGAATCATATTTGTCGCCCGAGGTGAATAGCGGGGCATCGCAGCAGATGCAGCGATAAACGCCCGGATTTTTCTGGTCGTTATGCTCGTGTGTAAACGCGCGTTCAGTGCCGCTCCGGCGCGTGATGTGAAATTGCTCCGGCGTCAGATCTTCCTTCCATTCGGTGTCAGATTTAATGATTTTTTTGTCCACGTTGCCTCCCTTTCAAGCCAATGATTAGTCGCGTTTTATTTATAGTCGGCCAATTGATCGGTGTTCTCTGTTAGGTATAAACGCTCAAGCCTCAACTTCTGACATTGACATGTCAGTACGGATCGTTTGAAACCTCGGACTTCAACTGCGATCATTCAGTGTATTGATGCCGAATGCTCCGCGGGGCAAGATTACTTTCAAAAGAAGCCACGAAAAACGAAGTATAGTTCTCTTGAAGGAACTTGACATAGACCTGACGTGATTTTTTTGGCTTTCGGGTCGGCACCGTTTCCATGAGGAATATAAGATGGACAAAGCGTCCAACAACCCACTTGTTGAGCTAACTGCACAGATCGTCTCGGCCTACGTGAGTAACAACTCAGTGACAGCGACGGAACTCCCCCAGCTCATTAATGAGACGCATCACGCGTTGTCACGTGCGTCAGGCGATCTAGCGACGCAGGAGCGTGAAGAGCTGAAGCCGAAGGTGCCGATCAAAAAGTCCGTCCTGCCGGACCATATTGTGTGTCTTGAAGACGGAAAGAAGTTCAAATCTTTAAAGCGGCATCTGAGAACGCAGTACAACCTGTCGCCAGAGGAGTATCGGGAACGGTGGGGCTTGCCGCATGACTACCCGATGGTGGCGCCAGACTATGCCAAAGCGCGTTCGGCGCTGGCAAAAAAAATGGGCTTGGGCACTCGACGCTAGAGCGCTACCATCTGAAGTTGACGCACTCTAAGAGCGTCTAAGAGCGAATTTCCATTGTTGAATTTGTTCCAGCAACAGGCGTCTCTGCCGGGCAACGGGGACCGTGCCTGTCAGAGCTAGAACATATATAACCACTTCCTACGTATACTTCACGAGGTGGCGGACCCACCCGTTCCCCCGTCCAAGAACAACAACAATCTTCCAAAGTTCGATTTTGGAACGATGTGGCTCGCTTTCTACGCGACGAATGACCGGAATTGATACGCTAATATCTTATCCCCCGCGTTCACTCATTCGGTAAATTGTGGCGTGAAGAAACGTGAACTGGGCTTACAGTGTGTGTAGCGAGGCTTGGTTGGGAAATACTTTCTATGATGGTAGAATTACTTGAAAATCGCCCGGGAACATCTCGCAGCGGCAAACATTCTATGCTTCCCGCACGGTTTAACACTGTTGATTTTTCAAATCGCCGCCGACTTCGAGACATGATCGAGCACAGCGTCGTCAGGGCGTTTGACGTGCCAGAGTGCGAACTTCGTGCGTCGACCCGCTGGCCGCAGAAGGTTGCGCGGGCCCGGCAGGTCGCGATGTACCTGGCGCACGTATCATGCGGGTTGTCATTGACCGAAGTTGGCCATGTGTTTGCGCGTGACCGAACGACAGTGGCGCATGCCTGTTCGGTGATTGAAGACCGTCGCGATGACAAGACATTTGATTGCATTCTGGAGATGCTGGAACGTGTTGCCTTGTCGAATATTTATCCAAGGCGCCTGCCTGCTCCTTTTGTAAGAGACGGAGTTCTGTGATGGTGGAAAAGCCAGATGGCGACCTTCCAAAAACGCTTGACAGCTTTGAACTGCGCGCGCTGAAATTTCTCGCGCGGGGAGGTGCCGGAGCCTTCCCGGATAATATGGGCAATAAGTGTACTGTCGTTCGCATTGCGCAGGCGGGTGGCGGCCGTAATCGCCGCATTGCGCACATGGAACTGGCTGGACTTAGCTGGATGCGCTGGGTCACGGCAGGTTGGGTTGTTCGCGATGACGAAACAGCAGATGGGCGCTGGCGCATGTCGAATGCGGGCCGACAGCAACTCAAACGTATGCTGAGCCGCACATCAGAGTCCGAGGCGACGCCCTGCTTTAACACGTCGCGGACGCGAGCAGCGGTCGTGGCAGGTCATCCGTCCGATCCAAGCGCAGATCAGACTGCACGCCCTGATGCCACGCCATCTCTGGATAAACCATCGGTCAAATTCGTCGGTACGCTCAGCCAGAATGATGCGGAAAGTTCGCTGGCCTGGCTGCGAAAGCGAAAGGGGCGTGATGGACAGCTATTTATTTCAGAGGCAGAATTCGTTGCGGGCGAGCGCCTCAGGGCCGATTTCTGGTTCGCCCAAATGACCCCACGCGTGACGGCCAATTGGTCGCCTGTTGTGTCAGGAAGGAGACTTCGTAGTGGGGCAAACAGAGAGGCCGATCAGGCAGACGCGATCTCTGACGCGGCTGAGCGCGTTCGCGCGGCACTGAAGGCAGTTGGGCCTGAGCTGTCCGGCGTTTTGGTGGATGTCTGCTGTCATCTCAGGGGTATTGAGGTCGTTGAAAAAACATCAGGCTGGCCACAGCGGTCGGGTAAAATCGTTCTGCGGATGGCCTTGGCGACGTTGGCGCGTCATTACGGATTGCTCCGGGAGCAACAACACGGAGGTGACGGATGCGAGGCAGCAGAGGACGGGGTGAAGGTTCGTCACTGGGCCGCAGTCGACTATCGGCCCAACGCAGCGCGATGGTAGAGCGCTTCGTTCTACATGCTGTCCTGGTTGCATCCGATTTAAGCTGCTTGCAGCGCGCGGGCTGCGTCATCCCGGATGCGTGTCATCATTGACGCCAGTCCGTTGGAACGTTGCGGTGTCAGGTGTTCTTTAAGGCCGAGACTGTCAAAAACTTGAGGCGCATCGATTTTGAGAATTTCGGATGCGTTCTTATCCTGAAAAATTGCAAAAAGGATAGCAACCAGACCGCGCACAATATGAGCGTCACTGTCGCCAGTGAAGTGAAGTTTAGGATCTCCCGCGTCGCAATCGGATGAAATTTTGGTCGCAAGCCAAACTTGGCTTGCGCAGCCGCGGACTTTATTTGCGTCCGTGCGCTCGTCTCCTGCCAACTCAGGCAGTTTGCGACCGAGTTCGATCACATAACGATACCGGTCTTCCCAGTCGTCCAACAGCTCGAAGTCTTCGCGAATTTGCTCGATGGTCATTGGCACAGTCATTAAGAGGGGTGCGGCTTAGCCGCTTGATACCCTCAAGACATAGGCGCCAAACGGTGGTCTTCGCAAGCCCTCTGCGACTGCGAGTGGCAGCAGTTAGTTACGACCCCGCCAATTGTAACTGCGGTCAGTGTTGGTCAGAGTGTCTCCGGGATTGGTGTTTTCGCCCTGGAAGGGAGTTGGGCTTGCCGCTACGACCTGCCACAACGCATCCTGTGCAAGTTCAGAACCGAAGGCGGCCTTTTCTTTAAAGACCTCCCAATTTTGGCCGGCTGTCTCGCAGGTTTCGGGATTGCGCTCGCAGTAGGTCAAAGCCCACGTTGCGGCGCCGCCAGCTTGTGCCAGCAACTTAGCTTGCTCCGTTTTATCAGTTGGTAGAAACACAACAGCCACGGCACCTACGATTACCAGTTTGGTCAAAGACATAACGTCCTCTCTTCCCCAATTTGAACGCCTCTGTCTGGCGACATCGAACGGAGCGGTGCTTGACGAGAAACCCGTTAGCACCAAGTTTATTGCGTTCTTGTTCGTGTTTTATCTATTGGGCATAGCTTGGCACGATACGATCAAGAAACCGAAAGCTTCGCCGAGCCATTTTGGTGCTTGTTTAATTCTAATTTTATCAGTTCGAGCGGGACCTCCGGTTGGCAAATATTTGGCGCCGATTTGGTGCGGTTAACACACCATTAACGCTCAGCACCAATACTCTGGCCGAATGGGTCAGTATTGTAATTGGTAGGGTGAGTGAAGATGGGACCGAAGCTGCGAAAACTCACATTGGCTGTGTTCTCGGTTTTGACAGTTGGTTTCTTTGTCAATCTGCACTTCATGCAAGTCGCCAACAGTGATGGTGTGATCGGCCAGCGCAGTGTCGCAGATTTGGCGCCAGCCAATCTCAAGGCAACGAGGACGGCGCCAGTTCTAGGCGCGGCTGATTCCGCGGCACGTCCCGACGCCACATCGAAACAGGGTGTGATCGTTCTCAATGCCGGGATCAAATCTCAAACGACAAGAGCGATACAACGCGAATTGCGCTCGCGCGGTTATGATGCCGGTGAAGCGGATGGCGTGCCGAGCCTGGCCACCCGCGCCGCCATTATGGCCTACGAGCATGACCATGGATTTCAATTGACCGGCACGCCGAACAAAACGCTGCTGCAGCGAATTATGCACGGCGCGACGTCCGTCTCAGGTTCGTCCACCGCGCCGCAAGCTGATGAGCCCATTGCCATCGCACAGCAGAGGGCACAGGTCGTGCGCACGGTGCAGCAGTCTCTGACGGCTGTTGGTTATCGGCCGGGTTCTGTCGACGGGCGCATGGGCGAAGCGACGGCAAGGGCTATTCGTGAATTCGAAATCGACCAAGACCTGCCTGAGACCGGCCGTATATCCGGGAGCTTAATTTCTCGCCTCGCAAAGCTTGCAGGCCAGGGCCAATTGGCAAGTCGGTAACGGGCTGAGCGCAAATCACTTGGCGTCTAGAAATTCGACCGCAGCTGATATAGATCATGATCCATGCGACTAAAAGCACACATATGGGTGAAGTCTTATCTGCGTCGTTGCCAAGTGCAGGGGTGTTTTGCAGCCGTTGTTCGTCACGGCCACGATGATGCCGGTGCTATATACATCCGCATCAACTTGTTGAACGGCATGTCGAAACTGTTCGCGCCGGCTCCAATGGGTTTTGATGATGACAGCACAAGTCTCCTGAGTACCGGCCGGCAATGGATGGCGGCGATCGATGATATGCCAGCTGATGACGCCCGCATTGAAATGCTCATACAGCAGCAGATGCAACTTGATCCCGACTTCTGGGTTGTCGAAGTTGAAGATCGTGATGGTCGTGATTTTCTCGATGAAGAGTTGCTTCACCCTGACGTGAGGTAAGTCGGCAACGATCGGC
>JAJFHI010000008.1 GCA_021775715.1 Hyphomicrobiaceae bacterium
TAACGCTCGTCACGTCTCCGGACCTGTCGCCTGAGTTCCGTTCCAAATCCATCTCAACAATGGAATGGCTTGGTCGCTATTCAATGACAGACGTCATGGTCCTAGCGTTAATGATCTTTTACGTGAACTCGTCGGGCTACACCGAGGCACATGTGATGCCAGGTGTCTATTTCTTCGCAGGCTCCGCCCTCATCACTATGCTGGCGTACGGCTGGGCGAATACGATCTTGCCGGTTGCGCGTATGCACCCAGCGCCTGCAAACAATAAGAATGCGGCTTAGCGCGCTTAATTGAAAACAACAAAGGCGGTGCTGCACGCACCGCCTTTGTAAATCAAATCTGTTTGAGCCTTCGGGCTTCGGTAACGAAGCTTTAGCGTGAGTAGAACTCGACCACGAGGTTTGGTTCCATCTGCACGGCGTAAGGGACGTCAGTCAGTGCAGGAATGCGCACAAACGTGGCCGACACTTTGTTTTCGTCGATCTCGAGGTAATCAGGAGTATCGCGCTCGCCGCTCTGCATCGCTTCGATTACCAGCGGCATCTGTCGTGATTTTTCGCGCACTTCAATTTTGTCGCCAACCTTCACGCGGTAGCTCGGGATCGTGACTTTCTGACCATTAACCGACACGTGGCCATGGCTGACAAACTGACGGGCGGCGAAAACCGTTGGTACGAATTTGGCGCGGTATACGACGGCATCGAGGCGGCGTTCAAGAAGACCAATAAGGTTTTCAGAGGTCGAGCCCTTCAGGCGCACAGCTTCTTTGTAGCTGCGCAGAAACTGGCGCTCAGTGATGTTGCCGTATGAACCCTTCAGCTTCTGCTTTGCGCGCAGCTGTTGACCGAAGTCCGACAGTTTCGCACCTCGGCGTTCACCGTGTTGGCCAGGGCGTGACTGGCGTTTATTCAGTGGGCTCTTTGGCCGGCCCCAGATGTTTTCACCTAGACGACGGTCAATCTTATGTTTGGCGCGAATGCGCTTTGTCATTTTCAAGCACTCCAATTGGCTTTGAATTATCTAATATTGGAGCGCCCCCTCCTTTGCATGGCTCAGCCGAAGCAAAGCGTGCTGACAGGTTGGCCATTCGGCCCGCCACGGGTGCGCAAGAAAAAGCGGGCCCGAGAGCCCGCTAAATCGTGTGTGGTGTCTAACGCCTACCGGGGCCTGCGTCAACGGCCAAAGGGGCCACGTAAACCGGTTGCAGCAGAAAGTTGGCCAGGACGCCTACTTGTCAGCTGTTTTTTTGGCCGGAGCCTCTGACTCAGCAGTCTTTTTAGCAGCGCCATCCTCTTTCTTCGGCAGCGCAATCTTGAACGTCGGACCCGCATCGACATAAGCCGAAATCACGCCCATGACTTTTTTCTTTTGTTCTTCACTGCAGGTCGTGGACGCGGTCTTGGATTCCTGAATCACAACCTCTTTGCCGCCCTGCTTCTCGACAAGCTTGATCTTACCCGTCAACAACATAACCGTCGTCAGATGAAGTTGGCTGATATAGACAAGTTGCTGCTGCGACCAAGTTTTCTTATCTACCTGACGCTGCATCATCGAGCGAAAATTATAGAGCTGTGCGGTCGGAAGATCGCAAACCTGAGCATGGGCTGACAGGCGCCCAACCCGGATCACTTCGCGGGCGACAGCCGTTGGCACCATAACTTCAGCTCTTTTTGTCTTGTCGATCAGAATCGTCTTGCCGCCGTTTGGCGGCGTGAACTGTTGTGGTACCAGCGACCAAGCATAATCCATGAATGTCTTCACGGATTTGTCGCTCAGCTCTTGAGCCGATACCGGGGCTGACCCTGCGATATTGACCAGCGCCATGGCAAAAATGCCTGTCGCCCATGCCATCGCTTTTAACATGTTGCCTCTCTCCCGTGGGTTTTTACACCCAATTGCAATGGTTCTTTCCGAACTCCAGCTATGATTTGACCGCACGCTCTCGTCACGCTCAAGCGTCGTCTCCGGCCTCGTGTATCATATGCCAGCTACGGGGCAATGGCTCAGCCTAAAACTTGGCTTAAACAAGGCGTCTTTTGTGGACAGCAACTATGTGACACGTCGGCCGCGCAAAAGAGTGGCAACAATACCACGCAAGGTGCGCACTTCCTGCTGCGTGGCCCCCATGCGCGTAAACATCGCGCGCAAATTTCGCACAAGCACCGCGCGTCGCTGAGCCGGGCGGAAGAAGCCTTTCTCATCCAACGCATTTTCAAGCTGCTCAAAAAATCCGACGAGCTCGGACTTTGTTGCAAGTGCGTTATTCTTTAACTGAGGACCAGGCGTTACCGGTTCTTCGTAAGTGGTCACACGGCCAAGAACCAGTTGATCCTCAGGCCGCTCCAGCATCCAGGCATAACCAAGAATAAGGACTGCCTGGGCCAGATTCAGAGAGGCAAATCGGGTGTTTACAGGAATCATGACAAGCGCATCAGCGGCCGCAACCTCATCACCTTCGAGCCCGCTGGACTCCCGCCCAAACATTATGCCGCAGCGCTGTCCCTCAGCAATGCGGCGCGCCATCTCAGCCGCCGCTTGTGCGGGCGTGATCACAGGTTTGCGCATGTCGCGTTGGCGTGCAGTCGTTGCGCACACCCAATTGAGATCGCCAATGGCCGCCTCGACTGTCTCCTCGCACCGGGCCTCATCGATAATGTAGTTGGCGCCTGACGCGGCAATACGCGCGCGCTCATTCGGCCAACCGTCGCGCGGATTAACCAAGCGAAGTGAATCGAGTCCGAAATTCCCCATT
>JAJFHI010000071.1 GCA_021775715.1 Hyphomicrobiaceae bacterium
CTCGTACATCTCGGCGAAGTTGAAGCCGGGACTTTTTCGCTTAAGACGACGGTCGACTTGCAGGTCGACCACAATAAGCGCACCGCCATTCGCGCCAACCATTCAGCCACCCACCTGCTACACGAAGCATTGCGCCAAGTACTCGGCACCCACGTTGCACAAAAGGGCTCGATGGTATCGCCTGACCGATTGCGGTTTGACTTCTCCCATACCAAGCCAATGGCCGCAGAAGAAATGGCCGTTGTCGAAGATCTCGCCAACGCTGTGATCCTAGAAAACGCCGCCGTTGAAACGCACTTAATGACGCCGGACGATGCCAAGGCCCAAGGCGCGATGGCACTGTTTGGCGAAAAGTACGGCGACGAAGTCCGCGTTGTCCGTATGGGCCGTGCCGATCGGTCCGACGCCACCAAGGATAAAGCCGCCTGGTCGATTGAATTGTGCGGTGGCACACATGTCAGACGCACCGGAGACATCGGCCTCGTACGCATCGTTGGCGAGAGCGCCAGCGCGTCGGGTGTCCGTCGTCTTGAGGCGCTGACGGGCGAAGGTGCCCGCGCCTACCTCGCCAGCAAGGACGCATTGCTCAAACAGACAGCCGCGCTTTTGAAAACCAACACCGACGACGTCGTCGCCCGTGTCAAAGCACTGGTGGATGAGAAAAAACAGCTCGAGCGGCAACTTACAGAAGCAAAAAAGAAAGCAGCTCTTTCTGTCTCTGTTGCCGCCGAAGGTCAGGCAGCCAAGGTCTCCGTCGGAAACGTTCGGGTTGTCGGCGCTGTTAATCTTCTCGCGCGCACGGTCGAAGGCCTCAACCCGAAAGACCTACGCAGCCTTGTTGATGACGGCAAAAAACAGGTTGGCTCGGGGATCGTCGTTATCGCTGGCAAGACAGATGCTGGTAAGGCTGGCCTTGCCGTCGGTGTAACAGACGATATGACGGGTACCTGGAGCGCGGTTGACCTCGTGAAAGCCGGCGCCGAAGCGCTTGGTGGCAAAGGCGGCGGCGGCCGTCCAGACATGGCCCAAGCCGGCGGCCCCGACGGCGACAAAGCCGGCGATGCTGTGGAAGCGATTGAAGCGGTGCTGGCGGGTTGAGAGAGTTAGTTGGTTTGACCTCTCTCTCGCGCGCAGTATCGGGTGCAATCGCACCCTGTCTCTCCGGCGGGGCGCTGCAACGCAACGGGTCACGGTTTATTTCGCTGCGGTTTTTCGCCTTCGCTGATAGGCGCTCAGGCGAACCGAGCTTTTTTGCTCCCCGGCCTCAAGCATAAACGTTTCCCTTGCTCGGTTTGTCCGGAACATACAGGCGTGCTGGTTGTAGTCTGCCGAGTGAATACCGCAAGATTTTGCCGTATCGCGAGACCGCCGTTTCCCCTTGCTAAATCTCAGCGCGTGGCACCCGGGTGCGATGACGCGAGCGCCTAGCGAGCATCTGAACCGTTCCCGGCGCGGTACGCAGCCCGAGCCACAGCTCCGATCGTCCCACGCCCTTCTGCGTGCGGCGTGAACCGGCAGCGCAAAAAACGCGAGGAATAGCGTGAGCACACAACGACTTTTGCGATGATGCGAGCGAAGATTTGAATAAGCTCAAGGAAAAGCGCGAACGCGAACTAGGCCGCCATCTCTTCTTTTACTTTGGCGGCGAGTGCCGGCAGAGAGAACGGTTTTGGCAGGAAGGCGAACTTCTCCTGGCCCAAAGCTTCTTGGAAGGCCTCGTTTGGGTAGCCCGAGACAAAAATGATCTTCAGTTCGGGACGTGTCTTGCGCAGCTCTTTGAGAAGCGTTGGCCCATCCATCTCCGGCATCACAACATCAGACACCACGATGTCTACCTTCCCATCATTGGCCGCCATGACCTCAAGCGCTTCCAGTCCAGAAGCTGCTTCAAGAACTTCATAGCCCTGACGCTTAAGAGCACGCACTGCGAACTGGCGCACAATATCCTCGTCCTCGACAAGCAACACACAACCGGTACCTGTCAAATCGCGTGGAGGCTCTTTTTTGGTCTTCTTCTTTTCCGCTTCGTGGTCGTAGTCAACATCATCGTAGCGCGGCAGATAAATCCGGAACGTTGTGCCCTCGCCAAGTTCGGAATCAACCAGCAGGAAACCACCCGCCTGTTTGACAATACCGTAGACCGTTGAAAGGCCGAGCCCTGTTCCCTGACCAACACCCTTGGTCGTGAAGAACGGCTCAAACATTTTCTTCTGCAGCTCATCGCTGATACCGCAACCGGTATCGCTGACTTCGATCAACACGTACTCGCCGCGCGGCAGCCCCTCACTGGAAAGCTTCTGTGCCGCACGTTCTGGAATATTGCGCGTGTTGATTGTCAGATGCCCACCGTCCGACATGGCATCGCGCGCATTGACGCTCAGGTTCGTGATGACCTGTTCGATCTGTGTCTTGTCGCTCTTCACAAGCCACAAATCACGGTCGGATTTTATGGAAAGTTCGATCTTCTCACCGATTGAGCGTTTCAGGAACTGTGCCCAGTCGCTGATGTTATCGCCAAGATGCATCACTTCCGTCTGGAATGTCTGACGGCGCGAGAA
>JAJFHI010000072.1 GCA_021775715.1 Hyphomicrobiaceae bacterium
GCTTCCCGATTGTCCACCCATGACGACAAAGTCGCCGAGTTCGGTCGAGCCCGAAATGCCGGTCTGGGCGACAATTACACAATTGCGGCCCATGACGACGTTGTGCCCGATCTGGACCAGATTATCAATTTTCGAGCCTTCTCCGATAATAGTATCCTTAAGAGCGCCGCGATCGATGGTTGTATTGGCGCCAATTTCAACGTTGTCCTGAATAATAACACGCCCGATTTGCGGGACTTTCAGGTGACCTTCCGGCCCCATCGCAAAGCCAAAGCCGTCCTGACCAATGCGCACTCCGGAATGGATGACGACACCATCACCAATGAGCGCATGTGTGACGCTGGCACCAGGGCCGATGTAACTATTCCGGCCAACCGCACAGCGTTGGCCAATAACCGCACACGCCGCAATTCGCGCTCCTCGACCGATCTGCGCTTCAGGTCCAATCACGGCACCAGCTTCGATCTCGGCACCCTGTTCGATGAGGGCGGTTGGATGGATAGGAGGATCGCTTGCAAGTCCCGCCGTCATCGGCCGCATGGATTGCGGATAGAAAAGCGCCAAGGCTCGTGCGAACCCGTGATAGGGCGCCTTCATAACGAGGGCCGCTGTTGTGCCTGGTAGACCGTCAGCAAAAGCAGGTTTGATCAGACAAGCGCCTGCGGCTGTCGCAGCAAGGGCCGGCAAGTATTTTTTGTTGTCAAGAAATGTGACTGCGGCCGGCCCCGCCGTGTCAAGCGGCAGCACGTCGTTGATCTCTTTGGCCGTGTCACTACCGTTGGCAACTTCGGCGCCAACCGCATCAGCAACCTCGGCCATTGTAAACGGCCCGGCCCGATCGTAAAAACCGGGGTGATCCATCGCACAGCTGCCTTTTCGTATCAGTTGGAATTCCGGCACACTGTTAGCACGGCAATCCGGAGTTTTGCGATGGGAATCTGACGATTATGCGCCACATCCCCAACTTGCTTTACCACAAAGAAAAGCCAGCCACTGCATTGAGCAGTGGCTGGCTTTAATTTCATTCAAACGGCCCTGCCTACTGACGTATCCCGTTTGCGCGTTCAGACGTTAGAAGTTCGTCTGCGCACCAAAGCGGAAGGCCTGTTCATCGTCGTATTCTTCCGATTGAAGAACGTGGGCGTAGTCAACACGAAGCGGACCAACCGGCGAGTTCCACAAAATACTGCCACCGATGGAGGCCCGGATTGTATCGTCGTCGACGAGAGTTACACCATTTCCATCCAGGGTTTTGGCGAATTCACCAGCGCCAAACAGCGAACCAGCATCGGCAAAGACGGCCGCAGAAATCCCAAGTTCTTCAGGAATGAGAGGAATTGGGAAGCGCAGTTCAGTGTTGACGGCCCAGAACGTGCTACCGCCTAGAGCGTCGTTGCCAGCGCCCAGCTCCAAATCACGCGGACCAAAACCGGCACGGTCGAAGCCACGGACAGATTCAGCACCCTTGAAGAACAAGTCGATCAGACGAACGTCGTCGTCGAGACCTTCGATGTGTCCGGCAACCGCGCGGCCAACCAATGTGACCTTTTCGGCCAACGGATAGTAACCGCGCGCTTCACCCTGCACCCGAACGTAACTGACATCGCCACCAAGACCGGCAACAGAGGTGTTGAGTTGCAAGTAATAGCCGCGTGTCGGGGTCGTTGGATGGTTACGCTTATCGTAGCGTGCACCGAACCCGACAGCAGACGTGTAAGTTTCACCAATGGACTCTTGAACAGCCAGAGAAGAATTGACGTTTGCATCAAACAGCTCGTCACGTGACAGCGTGTACGTGGTTGAGAACCAGAGGTCTTCCGCCAGTGGGAAGCCCAGACGCAACGAACCACCAGATTTGCGGCTTCTGAAGCCGGACTGATCCGTGAGGTCGACTTCTTTGTGGAAGAGGTCAAAACCAGCAGCCAGGTTCATGTCCAGGAAGCGCGGCTCAGTGAAGCTGAGGTCAATCTGCAGACGCTCGAACGAACCACCGAGCTTAAGCCGCAGGAACTGGCCATTGCCAAGCAGGTTGCGTTCCGTGATCGACACGTCGCCGATGATGCCTTCACTGGTCGAGTAACCAGCACCGAACGAAAGCTCACCCGTCGACTGCTCTTCAAGAACAACATCGAGAACCACACGGTCGGGCGCAGAGCCCGGACGGCGGCGCACATCAACATTCTTGAAGATGCCGAGGCGCTTTAAACGCTGCTTTGCACGATCAACCAGCAATGGGTTGTAAGCATCACCCTCAGCCAAGCGGAATTCGCGACGGATTACGTAATCCTTGGTGCGCGCGTTTCCTGAGATATTGATCCGGTCAATGTAGACACGCGGACCTTCATCAATGACATAGCGAAGGTTGATGGTGCGTGTGTAGATATCTGGCTGCGCCCGAGGACGAACGCGGGCAAATGCATAACCTTGACCGGCAACAGCGAGCGTCAGACGCTCAACAGACTTGTCAATCTGCGAACCGTCGTAAATGTCACCCGGGTCCGTAAGAAGGCTGGAGCGCAGATCATCGCTGGAAATGTCGACGAGGGACGTTTCAATATCAACAGCACCGAATCTGTAGAGCTCACCTTCTTCAACGGCGAATGTAATGAAGAAGCCGGTACCGTCCTGATCTAGCTCAGCGTTTGCAGCCGTAATGCGGGCATCAGCAAAACCATTCTTGAGGTAGTACTGGCGCAGAAGTTCACGGTCGAGGTTCAAGCGATCCGGGTCATAGAAGCTCGAGCCCTTCAAGAAATCGAACCAACCCGACTGTGTCGTTGAAATGATATCGCGCAGCTGCTGGTCCGTGAACGAGCGGTTGCCGATGAAGTTGATGCCCTTGACCTTTGTGGTAATACCCTCTGTGATCTCGAACACGAGGTTTACACGGTTCTGGTCAAGTTCGATGACCTGGGGCTGCACATTGGCAGCAAACAGACCCTGGCGCCGATAAACATCAAGAATGCGCTGCACGTCGGACTGAACCCGGGCGCGCGTGTAGATCGAGCGTGGCTTTGACCGCACTTCGCTCACCAGCGCGTCGTTCTCGACCTCGCTGTTACCTTCAAAAACGACCTGAGAGATGATGGGGTTTTCCACCAACGCCACGATAACGACGCCACCACCCTCTGGGTAAATCTGCACGTCCGAGAACAGCCCCGTCGCAAACAGTGCGCGCAGAGACCGATCAACAG
>JAJFHI010000073.1 GCA_021775715.1 Hyphomicrobiaceae bacterium
AAAGGGTTTCAACGAAGGGTTCGCTGCGTTCCACATCGGTGCAGCGGCGCTGGTTGGATGCGCGATTGTCGGCCTTACAGGGTTCGTCGTGACACCGATGCGGCGCACCGGTGTGCTGACATTGCCAGAATACTATGGACAACGTTATGGCCAGGATGTTCGCGTGCTTGGTGCATTGGTCATGGCGCTTGGCGGGATCTTGAACATGGGGCTGTTCCTCAAAGTCGCCTCACTGTTCATCATAGCGCTGCTGGGTGTTGAATCGGGCTCTGGCGCTGTTACCACTTTGATGGTAGCGCTCGTTGTAATTGCCGTGGCGTACACCTGTTACGGCGGCATGCGCTCGGTGATTACAACTGACGTTTTTCAGTTTATTTTTATGGTTCTCGGTGTTGTCGTGGCGATTGTGTTTTTGCTTCAGGTTGTGCCGCTGGACCAAGCTGTCGATATCGTATCGCAGCAAAAGGGTGAAGCTGGTTTTGATCCAGTAGTCAATCCAAATTTTGGTAGTGTCTATGTGATGTGGATGGTGTTGGTTGCAGGCGTTGTCTCATCTGCGATCTGGCCGACAGCACTGTCTCGTGCCCTTTGCATCGAGAAGGAAGAAAACGTATCACGCGCGTACCTGATTGCTTCCGTGGTGTTTGCTGGCCGCATGATCCTGCCGGCGTTTCTCGGCGTGTTGGCTTTTGCATACTTCACCGGCATGGGAGAAGCGGAAACGACATCCAAGCTGGCGGGGTTCGGTAAGGATGGCGACCTAGTTGCAACATCAGTGATGCTTGGTGACGCGCTTCCAGTGTGGCTGGTGGGCTTTTTGGCAGTTGCAATGTTTGCGTCATTCATGTCGACGCAGGACGGCTATCTCTTTTGCTGGGCGTCCATTATTTCCCGCGATATTGTCGGACCATTGACGAGCAATACTGAAAACGCCGGATTTCAAATCGCTGCAACGCGTATTGGTATTGTTCTTATTGCTTTGTACGAATTGTATTGGGGCCTGATCTACGGCGGCGAAGAAGATATCTGGGATTATCTTGCGGTTTCTGGATCTATTTATTTTTGTTCCGGAATAGTATTGCTGGCCGGTGGTCTTTATTGGAGTAAAGCTACGCGCTGGGGCGCTTTGCTGGCGTTGCTTGGAGGCTTCTCAGCCATTGCAGCCCTTGGACCAATAAAAGCAGCACTTGGCCTGGATGGCGTTTCAGCAGCATCTATCGGTTTTTGCGCTATTGCCATTTCGGCGGTGGGGCTTGTTGCAGGATCTTTGATTGAACGCGCGCTCAAACGTCACTAACTAAATTGATCAAGATTTATCAAGATGTTTCAAAATGGTTCGCTGATTAAATGAGCGACCACTTTTTCTATGCGATAAAAACAATTTATCGCGACAGGTGGGTATTAAAATACGCACGACGAATTTTCATTCATGAAAAATTATCGGCGAGGCCTTAATAGTTCAGGAAGTGGAAAGTATAACAAAGTTTACCTGCCTGGCAGGTGCGTGGAAAAATTCAAATGCCATCCCAAGACGTTAGAGTTCTGTTCGTTGATGATGATCCGTTCTTTGCAGACCTCGGGAAAGAGACACTGGCTGAGCACGGTTTTGCAGTAACCGTTGCGAGTAATGGACAGGAGGCATTGGCCAAGCTTGCGGTTGAGCGATTTGATCTTGCGATCCTGGACAACGAAATGCCGGGCCTCTCGGGCTTCGAAGTCATCGAACAAGTCCGCCGGTTAGATCACGGCGCAGACCTGCCGATCATTATGGCAACGGGCAGTGATGACGAGCAGTCTATCAACCAGGCTTTTGAAGTTGGTGCAGACTCGTTTCTGGCCAAGCCCTTTGATTGGTCGTTGCTGGTTCACCAAGCCAACTTTGTATTGAAATCAGCGCGCGCGACGAACGATTTGCGCGAGGCAATGCACAGCCAACAGCTTTTACGTTCCATGCAAGACCGGTTTGTGCGGACACTTGTTTGCGAAGCACAGAAACCATTGAAGACAGCGTTGAATTTCGCTCGAATTATGAATTCAGAGCCCGACGGGCCTCTGGGCTCTGATTACTACAGATCATGCGTCGATGAAATTTTTCAAGCCATGGATCGGGTCAACACGACGTTTGTAAAACTCATTCACCGCAGCGATCTCGGTGCACAGGTTGCCGAGCTTGATGAAAGCGCTTGTTCTCTACAAGAGTTAGTGTCGGAGGTTGTCGACTGGGCGGGGCGTGAAGCACACGGTCGCAACATCGATATCGTCACGCACTCTGTTGTGCCGTCAGAAGTTCACATTCGCTGCGATCGGATGTTACTTCTGCATGCGATCAAGAATTTGTTGCAAAATGCACTCAAGGTGACGCCGCGCGGAATGGCCGTCGAGCTGTCAGTCGCATGCGATTTGAAAAGCGGTCTGCACATTGCCGTTGATGACAAGGCGCCAGTCAATGCGTCGGCGGCGGTCGGGGTAGAACATGGCGAACGATCGGCGTTCGAGCTTCCGATGTCGCTTCAAACGAGCAATCTCGTCGTCAAAGCGCATGGCGGGCAGTTGCGTCAAACGCATCTTCAGGACGGTGGTCGAATTGAGGTGCTGCTAGGGGCGGATCGCCTGCGCGCAGTTAGTGAACCAAAATGCGAGACAGTCCGGAACGTAGCATAGGTGGTCGCTGGGTCGATCGAGCGCGTGTTCGCGCGATAGTATTAGCGGAACACTGCGGCATGCGATCAGCCCTTACTCTTAACAAACGGTAGGCAGGACCTGCAACAATGACAACGATCGAGATGGATGTGATCGAGGACGCCAAGGACGAGGAAATTGCTTCCGAACTTGCTCGGCGTGTGGATCTGGATCGTACGTACCAGATGTACGACAACAACCCCGGTGGGCTCGTTGCTTCGATTGTGAACGCAGCCATCTTTTCGTTTGTTACCTGGGATCTGCTGAGCCCCAAATTGCTGACTCTATGGCTTTGTGCGCACATCGTCGTAACCATTGGACGGGCGACGCTAATCGCCATGTTCCGACGCGCCCGGCCGGACATCGAAAGCCATCAGGTGTGGCAACGCGGCTTTGAAGTCGGTGTAATTGTCTCGGCCGTTCTTTGGGGTAGCATCGTTTTCGTCGTGGTGCCAGCAAGCGATGTCGTCAGTCGGATGTTTGCAGGATTTGTTTTGGCTGGAATGGCCTCAGGCGCGGCGGCAACGCTGTCATTGCATCTTCGCAGTTGCGCAATTTATCTAAGCTGCTCACTTCTACCGTTCGCCATCATGTTGTTGACGTCAGGTGACAGCGTTCAGGTTGGCATGGGGTTCATGGTGGTACTTTACCAAATCCTGATGTTGGCAAGCTCGAAACGGTTTCATACCGCTTGGCTTTCCACTCACGAATTGCGTTATCGCAATGATGCGTTGGTGGAAAAATTGCGTGTTGTTGTTGATGCAGAAAAGGAAGCCAATCGGGCCAAATCCTTATTCCTTGCGAACATGAGCCACGAAATCCGCACGCCAATGAACGGCGTGTTTGGAATGACGGATCTGTTGATGCGTACAGCACTGTCGCATCGCCAAAAGCGTTTGGTCCAGACCGTCAACCAATCCGCCAAAACTCTGCTTACGATTATCAATGACATCCTTGATTTATCGCGCATCGAAGCCGGCAAGCTCGAGCTTGATGAAACAGATTTTGACATGCGCCATTGTTGTGAAGGAGCGTCTGAACTTTTCGCAGAGGAAGCGGAAAGAAAGAAAACTGAACTGACCATCTTTATCTCGGCCGATGTTCCACAGACCGTTGTCGGTGATGCCGGCCGCGTCCGACAGGTCATCGTCAATCTGTTGGGCAACGCGATCAAGTTCACGCCGCAAAATGGTGAAGTGGCAATGCGGGTGACCTCGACGAAGTGGTCGCAGCAAGGATGGTGCAATTTGACGGTCTCGGTTCGCGATACGGGAATTGGGATCGACAAGGGAATTGTCTCACGAATTATGGATCCGTTCAGTCAAGCCGATTCATCGATCAGCCGGCGATTCGGTGGCACGGGACTGGGATTGTCCATCGCTCGCCATCTCATCGATATGATGGGGGGCAAGTTTAACCTGGAAAGCGAAAAGGACCGAGGCACCGAGGTAAGTTTCGTGGTTCCGATGAAGGTGGGACAGGCTGTTGGCAATAGCGTGCCGGTAAACTGTGAAAACCTGCGCGGCCAAAAAGTATTGGTCGTCGACGATCGCTCAACAAACCTTGAGATTATTCGCACATATCTTGAAGACGGTGGCTGTCTTGTGGATTGTGTTGATACTCCAAACGCCGCTCTTTCAGCGTTACGGCAGGCGGTGTCTGCGGGGCAACCATATGCAGTGGGTGTCTTCGATTTATTGATGCCCGGCCAGAACGGCCTGGAACTCGTGGCTGAAGTGAAAAACGACGTGAATCTCCGTGAACTTAAAATCGTGATGGCGACCTCTCTGAGCTGGAAGGGTGATACGCGCGACGTGCGCAAGCGTGGAGTTTCCGAGTTATTGAGTAAGCCCGTGCGTCGGCAGGATTTGTGTGACGCTGTGGCGCGTACCCTCTCAAAAGATGCCCCGTCGAGTAATCTCGATGTCGACAACAAGCTTGGCGAATTGGCGAAGTTCTGTGGTCATGTGTTGATTGTTGAAGACAATCCCGTCAACGAGGAGGTCGCCCGCGAATACTTGACGGGTTATGGTTGCACGATCGCCGTGGCACGCAATGGCGTTGAAGCAGTTGCCGCGTACAAGGGTTGGGCGTTCGATCTCATCTTGATGGACTGCCAAATGCCGGAGATGGATGGTTATACGGCGACCCGTATGATCCGTGAGTTGGAGAAGGATAACAAGCGCGGGGACACGCCGATCGTTGCGTTGACCGCCAACGCCTTCCAACAAGACCGTGATGCCTGTCTTGAGGCTGGTATGGATGCCTATCTGAGCAAGCCGTTTTCTGAGGCTGATTTGACAGCTACCGTTTCCCGATGGCTGACGCCAAGGCCCACCCCTGCGGCGGCCATGCGTGAGCCGCTTGATCCGACGGCGTTGGACGCATTGAAACAGAAACGCGCTGAATTTGTCGCGCGGATTGTGCGGGCATACCTGAAGCATTCACCAGCGATGGTAGAAAAGCTGGAGGATGCCGTCAAAGATGGTGATTGTGCTGCGCTCAAGCTTGCATCACATAGTCTGAAGTCGAGTAGTTCCAACGTTGCAGCCACGGACCTTTCAGACCTGTGCCGACAGGTCGAAGAGCTAGCAAGAAAAGAGCGTCTGAATGACGCCACTCCACTGGTTGATGAAATCAGCCAGCTTTACCGCAAAGTTTCCGACGCGTTGAAGGATGAACTTGCGGAAGTGCTCGATGAAGGAGAGGGTGCAGCCGTCGCCTGATCAATTATGTGAGGGAGAGATGGTGTGAACTGCCCGGTTTGCCGTAACGCCACAACACAGGTGTTCCTATCCGTTGATGTCAAGACCTATCGCAAGTGCGGCGTCTGCCATGCAACGTTCTTGAACTGTGCTGCTTTTGTTTCGAAGGATGTTGAGCACGCGCATTACCAAACGCACCGCAATGATGTTGCCGATAGAGGCTATCGCCAGTTCTTATCGCGTTTGGCAGACCCATTGTTGCAACGTCTTGGCAGTGGCCAATGCGGGCTTGACTACGGTTGTGGTCCGGGCCCGGCGTTAGCTGCGATGATGCAGGAGGCGGGGCACTCAATGCAGGTATTCGATCCTTTCTTTCAACCTGACCCGTCCGTACTTGCGACGACCTATGACTTCGTCACCTGCACGGAAGTCGCAGAACACTTTCACAATCCGGCTGACGAATTTGCAAGGTTCGATGGCCTGCTGCGGCCTGGAGGCTGGCTTGCGATCATGACGCGGTTTGTGCCCGACGACATCGACTTCGCCAAATGGTATTATCTCAAAGACCCCACACACGTCGTGTTCTACCGCGCCGAAACATTCCAGAAAATTTCAGACAGCTTTGGATGGGCGTGTGAATTTCCCGTCGGTAACGTTGCCTTGATGCAGAAACCACAATGATGCCCGGGGGGTCGCGGCCCAACTCCCATTCACAAACTTGCGGCGAATTCTGCAATCGCTTTAACGGCAACGTTGATGTTTGCCGACTGTGTGATGCCGGAAACCTTGCGTGGCTTGAAATCGTGATCGCCGTCGGTCAGCCATTTCAGAGAAATGGATTCTGACAAGTCGTAGCCGCCAACGTCGTCCTGATCGCCAAGCTTGTCCCGTGTGCCTTGGACAATCAACGCCGGGCACTGCAGTGATCGCAAATGAGCTGTGCGAAGTTTCTCAGGTTTACCGTCGGGATGGAAAGGGTAACCGAGGCAAACAAGCCCAGAAATCTGATTGGGAGCAAGATGGGCATCGGCAATCATTGAGGCAATGCGCCCGCCCATGGACTTGCCACCAATAAGCAGTGGGACCTCTTTTGCATTGTTGTCTGCCATATGGTCCACAACCGCTGAGTATTCGAGCATGAGTTTGTCGACCCGCGGTGGTGGCCGTTTGCCGCCTCCAGTCCGCCGCCCTGCCATATATGAAAATTCAAAGCGCGAGACTGCAACCGCACAAGCGGACAATTCGTGTGCGATTGCGTGCATGAACTCAGAATCCATTGGCGCGCCCGCACCGTGTGCCAGGATCAAGTGCCCGATGGGGGGGGCGGTTCGATCCAGAGGCCATGTCTTGAGCAATTTGATGGGCATGATATCTTTGCCGATGTCGTGATCGCTGGATGCAGTGTTCGCGCTTGCATCTCACGTTCATATGCCACTCGGCAAGCCAGCGCAGTCGTTTGGACGACGTTTGGATCCCGTGGGTTATTCCGCCACGTCGCATTTTTGACGTAACCGAGGGTAGACTCGCGCAATGTGTGGCCATCGAGAAACTGGAGTCTGCAGATGCGGCGCCGAACTCTCAGCATTTTCAGCGTGTTACTTCTATTTGTTGCGTTCGGCGTAGAGGACGCTGCGCGCCATGCCGTTTTTGCGCAAACGGCAGGAGCAACGGATGTCGCTGCTGAGACGCCGCCAGCCAAAGCAAAAACAACACATGACGGCAACAAACCGGCGACTGGCGAACCGGCGAAATCAGACAAGTCTAACGTCGCGAATATTGCACCGGACGAAGCGACGAAACCTGGCCAGACGGTCGGTAAAAACGCCAAGAAGAAACAACTGCAGCCAGCGAAAAAACTTTTCGGCGCCAAGCGACAGCCAGCGGCTCTGGCTCCACAAGCAATTGGCTACTATTCGCGCGGATGTCTTGCCGGTGCCAAACAAGTACCCGAGACCGGTCCGGCATGGCAGGCCATGCGCCTCAGTCGCAACCGCAATTGGGGGCATCCGGTCCTGGTTGATCTCCTTTTGCGAATGGCTGTCGAGGCAAAAGAGGCAGGCGAATTTCCCGGACTTTTGATTGGCGACATTGCCCAGCCGCGAGGTGGGCCCATGCTAACGGGACATGCCTCACATCAGGTGGGTCTCGATGCGGATGTCTGGCTGCGCACACCGCCGAAAAAAAACATGTCGCGCAAGAAGCGTGAGACTTTCCAGCCGATCTCAATGTTGGCGAAGAATTGGCTTGATGTGAATCTCGATGCATTCACATTTCAGCAGGTTGCCTTGATCCGCCGTGCTGCGTCCTACCCGGAAGTCGCGCGCGTTGGCGTCAATCCGGCGATCAAGGTGGCGTTGTGTCGGGCGGTCGGAGGTGACAAGCCCTGGCTGAAGAAGGTGCAGGGTTGGAAGGGTCACCATTACCACATGCACATTCGCATCAAGTGTCCGCCGGGTAGCACGAAGTGTCGGGATCAGTCGCGACCACGTGGCACCGGATGCGCAGCTGCAGAAAAATGGTACGCCGACACCAAGGCCTGGCTTGAGCGCCCAAAGAAAAAGAAGAAGAAGAAGGTCGCCAAAAAGAAAAAAGCGAAGAAAAAGAAGACGAAGCGCAAGCCTAAGCCAGCAATCACGATGGCTGGCTTGCCAGACAGTTGCCGTTATGTGCTCGAGGCCGACAACCGCAAACTTGAGTTGTTGCCCGTGAACCCGCTGCAGGCGCTTCGCAGCACGATGTACAACTAATCAACCGAGCCATCATGCAGCAACAGTGCGGCGCAATTGAAGCCGGTGCGCATGGGGGGAAAATGATTCAGGTCGTGTTGCGCAAGAAGCGATTGTACGCTTCGCAAATTGTGCCGAGCGTGAGCCAATGAGTAAGTTCTTTTTGGTCTTGCTCGGAACGGTCGGCGTTCTAGCGGCGACGTATGTTTATTACTTTCCTGCATACGAAGCATGTTTTCGCATGACCGTGAATGTCGAAGTCGACGGCAAAGTGCACTCAGGCTCATCGGTCATCCAAGTCGGGTGGCAAACACCAAACCCATTGTTCCGAGGCTTAGCGGCGGGTTGGAATCAGAGGTTTGAAGGGGAGGCGGTGCTTGTTGATTTGGGAAAACCTGGCGTCTTGCTGGCTCTGTTGAAAAATCCGTATTTTTGGTCTCCCGATGTGCCGAACGCACGGCCATTATACGAAATTTTGCTGAAGGCTTTTTTCGGTAGTAAGGGGATTACGAAAGAAAGGCTTGAGGATCTTGAGGGCAAAAGATTTTCCAACGCCAAACGTACCTTGCAAGTCGAAAACTTGCCGAGGTTTGCATATTTGTCGGATGTAAATAATCGGCAGAGTGCGATCCCTGTAGATCCTAGGTACCTGTCTGAAGACATTGGTCCCGGTGTGAGATTCGTCAGTGCCCAATTGGAATTGACATCTGATCCCATCATATATCATCTCGAGAATGAGCTGCCTTGGTTCGCGGCGTTGAAGAAGTTTGAAAAAGAGAATGGCATTGGCATTCGTGGTCGGCCCCGTGGCCAGCCGGGAGCGTTTCAACTATTAGCCAACGATTTGATTGGAGGCATACTATGACGAGCAAGGGGCAGCGCCCCTGACCTGTTATTACTCCGCCGCAGCAACGCCGGTGCCGATCGGGCAGCTGACGCCGGTGCCGCCGAGGCCGCAATAGCCGTGTGGAACTTTCGCGAGGTATTGCTGGTGGTCGCTCTCGGCAAAATAGAACTCAGGAGCCGCAATGATCTCCGTCGTGATTGTGCCACGCCCGGCCGCTTCCAGCGCAGACTGATACATATCGCGGGACGCGCCTGCCGCTACCTTCTGCGCATCGTTGTCGTAATAGATGCCCGAGCGATACTGTGTGCCGACGTCATTGCCTTGACGCATGCCCTGCGTGGGTTCGTGGCTTTCCCAAAACGTTTTCAGCAATTTTTCGTAAGTGATTTTTGCAGGATCAAACACGACCAGAACAACCTCGTTGTGGCCGGTTCGACCGGAGCAGAGTTCCTGGTACGTTGGGTTCGGTGTGTAACCGCCTGCATAGCCGACCGCCGTCGTTATGATCCCGTCCCCAAGCTCCCAGAATTTGCGCTCAGCGCCCCAGAAGCAGCCCATTCCGAATATCGCCTTTTCGGCGCCTTTGGGGTATGGGCCCTTCAGCGGCGACCTCAGCACGAAGTGTTGGTCGGCCGAAACAATAGGCTCAGCACGCCCAGAAAGAGCGTCTTCAGCGGTGGGAAGGCTGGTTTTCTTGGTTTGAAACAGCATGGGTTCTGTCGCTTCCTATTGATGGGCCGTGCGATTTTGATGTGTTGACTACGTCGTAATGCGAAATTGCTCTCTAGCCGGATTATTGCCGGTCATCTCAGACTTTAGCCCTTTTCCTATCGTGATATAGTGTGCCGTGTCCGGTAGGAAAAGTCCTAGGGAGCGGATGCGTGGCCGGACCAGTTTCGGCCTTGTGAGGGAGAGTATGGCGATGACGGGCATTGGAGCCGCGGTGGAGCCGAGTTTGCAGGATCCAGCGATTGCAGCAGCGGAGCTCAAAAAGCTCATGCCGCGCGTCGCCAAACGCAAGCCCGAACGTGTGGTCTACGAAGTCGGTCGTGCGCGTCGGTGGGTCTTCACGGGGCTCTTCCTGTTGCTGCTGCCGTTCTTCGCAAGCCTTGGACCGATGCTGTTTTATCGGATGTCGCATGGCGACTGGTCTGGGACGGTTGGCCTTTCACTTATCGCGGTCTGCTTTTTCGCAATTATGTTTTTTGTTGTGACGGAGTTGTTATTTTCGATTCGCACAAAGGTCGTGTTCAAAGACGCAGCGGTGAAACTGACTGTGCCCGCCGGTAAGGGGCCGACACCATTTTTTAAATACGCCACGCACAACCTGCGCTACCAGGATGTTGATAGCGTCGAGACATATCGAGAACTCTACGGTGGGGCGCTGGCACCGATCATCCTCAAGGGTTCACGCGTATTGAAAAAAGATGGCACTGAAATTCCCCTCGGATTTGTAAGCGAGGCGAATGTGGACCCCTCGTTGCCGTTCCCGGAAATTGCCGGAATGATCGCAGACCGCGCCAATTTAGAAATGAAGGATTGCGGCTGTCGGCGCCATCGGTTCAGGCACCGCGTGCTTGGTCTGAAATCCGGCGATGAAATGGGCACGCCAATCGAAGATTTCAATTTGGACCGTCTGAACCGGCGCCATTACGTTGCAATCACGACTCTGATTGCCGGTGTTGCCGCGTTGGTCGCGCTTGGAATTTTCCTCGACATCATAAATTCCATCGGCTGATCCAACGGTAACTAATTGACAAAAATGTTGGTGCGTTTGCGCCGGCGCCCGAGATAGCCAAACAGGGTGCCAAGCATGGCGAACAACACGGCAGTTGGTATCGCGATCAGATAGATGAGCCCGTGCGTCCACAAGAAACCAACAGCGCTTCCCGAAATGGCTTCTTCTGTTGCCTTCAACGATCTCGGTGATAAATCAGCCCAATGGGTTGCAAACGGGGTGAGCTTCACGTGACCAAACCCTTGCATTGGCGTCGTCAGATCGGACACCAGCGCAATGGCAGCGATGAGAAACAAGATGTTGGCGATGAAGCGAAGAGCAATCAGCATAGACACGTGTTCCAAAGGGACAGAAGGCTGGATCAAGCCGCAGGTTAGCGAACAAATGTTGATGGGGAAAGACGGCGAATTGAAGGGCTGCGACGGGCGTTATTGACTGGTCTGACAGTCCTGGCAAGCCGTTCCGACTCCTGTGAAATTTGCCGCGGCGGATTGTTTGGCCAACTTAGTTGCGCAGGGCCGACTTCTAGGTATAGTGCGCCGCGCGTCACAGTTGAGCAAATCATTGATTTGGTCTCTTTGGCGTATCCCAGAGTGTTTCAACTTAAATTTGGATCGGGCCGTTGGCCCGGAGACACTCGATTGGGATCAAGTTAAGCGCTTTTTCGTATCCAACAAGAAGTGAAGCGCTTTAGGAGAGGTGGCCGAGTGGCTGAAGGCGCACGCTTGGAAAGCGTGTAGGCGGGGAACCGTCTCGGGGGTTCGAATCCCCCTCTCTCCGCCAGAGAGCTAAATTGCATCTCGATGTCTTGCCATGACACTTGCTGCCCTTCGGGGTCAGATGGTATGAGGCCGTT
>JAJFHI010000074.1 GCA_021775715.1 Hyphomicrobiaceae bacterium
CACCAATGCAAATAACCCAACACAACTTGGCGCCACAGCCTACAAAAAGACCAGCAATAACAGCCTAAATTGGATTGTGATCAAAGCATACGACATTGTGCAGCCTCGGAGACCAAACCCCACATGAGCGACAGCATCGAACAACGACTTACCGCCCTGGATCTTATCCTACCGGAGGCGCCGAACCCCGTCGCAAACTATGTGCCCTGGTACAAAACCGGCGACCTGTTGTTCATTTCGGGCCAGATATCAAAAGCTGTCGACGGTCGGCTCATTACGGGTACGCTTGGGCGTGATCTCGACGTAGCTGAGGGCCAGGAAGCCGCCCGTGCTTCAGCACTCAGCATCCTTGCTCAGGCCAAATCCGCACTTGGCACGCTTGAGAATATTCGCCAGATCGTCAAGCTCACCGGCTTCGTCGCAGCAACGCCCTGGTTCACCGAACACCCGCAGGTCATCAACGGTGCGTCCGACCTGTTTGTCGATGTGTTGGGAGACCGGGGACGCCACACCCGCGCCGCCGTCGGCGTCGCAAGCCTGCCGCTTGGTGTTGCTGTCGAAATCGATGCGATCATCAAGTTCAAAACAGACTGAGCCAATCTATGTTGAACCGCGACGTCTTTCTACGCCCCATCGCGCATCGCGGTCTGCATAACACTGCCGGCGGGAGATTTATTGAAAATACCGAACCTGCCTTCGAAGCCGCCATCTCTAAAGGATACGGCATCGAATTGGATGTGCGGCCTGGTCGCGATGGCTGGCCCTTAGTTTTTCACGATGCGACAACCGGCCGGTTGATGGACCAGGACCGCAACGTTGCAACACTAGGCGTTGACGACATTGCCCACCTCACATTCCTCGACAACAAAACGCGCATCTTGCCGTTCGAAGATTGCCTTGGCCTGATCGATGGACGCACACCCTTGATGGTGGAAATCAAAAGCGAATGGGACCCGCCTAATTCTCCGTTCATTCAACAGCTCTGTACGCTCACCAAAAACTACCGCGGTCCGATCGCACTCAAGTCATTCGATCCCGTTGTCATGATGGCCGTGAAAGATCTGGCACCGCAGATCCCGCGCGGGATCATCTCGTGCGACTTCTCCAGAAACGATGACTGGCGACAAAAGCTCGGCGCTGAGAGGTGCTATAGTCTAGCCAACCTGCTTGAGTCCGGCCCCGTCGCCCCAAGCTTTTACAGCTACGATGTCAAAGGCCTGCCAACCGCCGTCACCCGCTTTGCCCGCGAGGTCCAGGGTGTACCTATTTTCACATGGACCGTGCGCACGCCTGCGGATTGGAAAACCGCCCGCCAATGGGCCGACGCGCCAATTTTCGAAGACGCTGTGCCTGAGGTTGCATCGTGAGAAAAAATGCCACCTGATCCGCAATGCCGTTTTGACGTAAACTTAGAATGTTGCCGCACACGGCGATTTGCAGACTGCTCCAGGATTTAGCATGGGTGACAAAGAAGGTGCCGTTGTTAGGGTTGTGTCGAAGATTTCGGCGCTTGACGCAGACGCGTGGGACGCGTGCGCCAATCCGGACCCGGCTCTCTACAATCCATTTGTCAGCTATACGTTCCTCGAAGTTCTCGAACGGTCGGGCTGCGTCAGCGCCGATACCGGTTGGCAACCTCAGCACCTCGCGTTGATGGACGACGGCAGCGAACTCGTTGGCTGCATGCCGTGTTACTTGAAAAACCACAGCCAGGGCGAGTACATCTTTGACTTCGCTTGGGCGGATGCCTTTGAACGCGCTGGTGGAAACTATTATCCAAAGCTCCAATGCGCCGTCCCGTTCACACCTGTGCCGGGACCACGCTTTCTGGTACCCCCCGGCCCCGACTGTGCGGATCGCGAAAAGCTTTTGGCAGCGGCTGCAATCGAAGTTGCAAAGCGACTTGATGTGTCTTCTTTCCACGCGACGTTCATCGACGGTGATGCCTGGCAGCGGCTAGGCGAGTTTGGTTTTTTGCGCCGCATCGACCAGCAGTTTCACTGGCCAAACGATAACTATACAAGTTTTAACGACTTTCTCGACACGCTCACTTCACGCAAACGCAAAGCCATACGCAAGGAGCGCGCAACCGCAATCGAAAGCGGAATTGAGATTGAGCGCAAAACCGGCGCGGACATCACGGAAAACGACTGGGATGTGTTCTATAGGTTTTACGTCGATACCGGCCTGCGCAAATGGGGCAGCCCATATCTCAATCGCCAGTTCTTTTCGTTGCTCGGTGAAGAGATGGCCGATAGATGCCTTTTGATTATCGCCAAACGCGACGGCAACCCGATTGCAGGCGCACTAAATATGATTGGCGGCGACTGTCTTTATGGCCGCTATTGGGGCATGGCTGAATACTATCCCTGTTTGCATTTCGAACTCTGCTATTATCAGGCTATCGACCACGCGATTGCCCACGGCATTCCCCGCGTTGAGGCGGGCGCCCAGGGCGAACACAAACTCGCGCGCGGGTATATGCCAACAACCACATACTCCCTGCATTGGTTCGCCGACCCAAACCTGAGACACGCCGTCGATGACCATCTGAAACAAGAGCGCCCGCATGTAGAGCGTGCTCAAGGCATTCTGGCCGACTACGCACCATACAAAAAGAACACCTGCTGACCCTCTGTCACCAGGATGAACTTGACCGTGTCACTGAACCGGTGGAAGAACAAACAAACCAATGACCGGGAGTGGACGCATGACGGCCTACGACAACAACAACATCTTTGCAAAAATCCTGCGTGGAGAAATTCCCTCCGAACGCGTTTATGAAGATGATACCTGTGTCGCCTTCATGGATGTGATGCCGCAGGCTCAAGGGCACACACTCGTCGTCCCCAAAGCGCCCTCGCGTAATTTGCTCGACGCCGACCCGACAACGCTCGCAGCCCTAATGCCGACCGTGCAGAAAATCGCACAAGCGGTGAAAGTGGCATTTGATGCCGATGGCATCGTCGTCAAGCAGTACAACGAACCGGCCGCCGGGCAGACCGTTTATCACCTGCACATTCATGTCATCCCCGCACACGACGGTGTCCCTCTGAAAGCACATACCGGCGAGATGGAAAAACCAGAGGTCCTTAAGGCCAACGCTGAAAAACTTCGCGCGGCATTAAAGAGCTGAGATGACCAACGTTCTCATCATCGGTGCAACAAACGGCATTGGTCTTGAGACCGTGCGTTTATCACTTAAAGCCGGTCATCACGTAACGGCGTTTGCACGATCGGCTGACATGCTTGCGGTCGAAGTGGACGGGTTTGACCCTGACAATCTCATGCGGATCGCAGGAGATGCACGCGACAAAGAAGCTGTTACAGAGGCCGTTTCCGGCATCGACGTCGTCGTCCACACGCTTGGTCTGCCGTTGACGCCTGAAACCGTTCTCAAACCAACCCGGCTTTTTTCCGAAACGACTCGTGTGATGCTGGATACCATGACGGCTCAAGCCAATCCCGCGCGCCTTATCGCTGTCACGGGCATCGGCGCTGGCAATGCCCGCGATCATCTTGGACCCGTTTATGGCTTGGCCTTCAACCTCGCGCTGAAACGCATCTACGACGACAAGGATGTGCAGGAGCAGATGATCCGCGCCTCGTCTATTGATTGGACCATTGCACGCCCCGGCATTCTGACTGACGGCCCGGCAACCGGTGACTATCAAGTGCTGACCAACCCGGAAACATGGAAAGCCGGCCCCATCTCTCGCAAAGACGTGGCCGACTTTATAGTTCGCGAAATCGCCGCGCCGAAGTATGTCAGGCAAACGCCGGTACTTATCGACTAACGCTTGGCGGATTTTGCCAGACGCACAAGGTTCAGAAACTCTGCACGGTAACCGAAGGTGTCCGTGCCACGCGCGCTTTGTGCGAGAGTTAGAACATCATCGTAGCTATAATCGCCCATGTGCTGCGAATCGCGCAGCAACTGGCCAAACGCTGAAACGGCCGTTGAGAACCGAACATCCTGGCTCGCAGCATCAATACTTCCGCGTTCCATGGCGCCTGTGATTGGCACGGTTAGCAGCTTCGAGGTCTGTTCCTTTGGCAGCTTATAGCGCAGCTTCAAGAAGCCAAGCTCATTTGAACCTGCTGCTGCATCCGTCGTTGCATCCGGGACTGATGCCACTTGCGGCGTCTGCTTTTGATAACGCAGGTCATCGACCAACTTGGGCGCCCCAATCGGCGTCACCTCGTAGATGGCTGTCACCGTATGGCCCGAGCCAATGTCACCAGCATCAACCTTATCGTTGTTGAAATCTTCCTGCCTCAGAGCCCGCGTCTCGTAGCCAACCAAACGATACTCACGCACCTGGGTTGGATTAAACTCGATTTGGATTTTGACATCCTTGGCGATCGTGAACAGCGTCGAGGACGCTTCATCAACAAGCACCTTACGCGCTTCATTCAGCGTATCGATGTAGGCTGCCGTGCCATTGCCATTCTGCGCAAGCGTCTGCATCAGGGCATCGTTGTAGTTGCCGCGACCGAAACCCAACACCGACAAGAAAATTCCCGCCTTGCGCTTTTGCTCGATCAACGACTTCAACTCACTCCGGTCAGTGACGCCGACATTAAAGTCTCCGTCGGTTGCCAGAATGATACGGTTCACGCCGGACTTATCGAAGTTGGCTTGCGCCAATTGATAGGCATCCTGGATACCCTGAGCGCCGGCCGTCGAACCACCCGCCCCCAAATCGGCAATAGCACTCAGGATCTTCGCCTTCTCAGACACCTTTGTCGGTTTCAACGCCACTCCCGACCCTGAAGCATACGTCACCAATGCCACCGTGTCGTCGGGCTGCATTTCGTTCAAGAGCAGCAGGAACGCGCTCTTGAGCAATGGAAGCTTGTCCGGTGATGACATTGATCCCGAAACATCAATCAGGAACACGAGATTGGCACGCGGACGCTCCGCCGCTTTCACGTCATGACCTTTGATGGCGATGTGCACGAGTTTGTTCGATGCATTCCAAGGCGACGGCGTCACCGTAACAGACGGCTTAAACGGAACGCTGGCGTCATCAGGTGCTGCGTAGTCGTAGGGGAAGTAGTTGATCATCTCCTCAACACGCACAGCAGCCTTTGGCGGCAAACGCCCCTGCATCAACCACCGGCGCACAACAGCATAAGACGCGGTGTCGACATCAATCGAGAACGTCGAAACGGGATTAGTTGCGACCTGCTTGACAGGATTGGCAACCTTGCCTTCAAACTGATCGCGGTCTTGCTCAACATGTTGGCGTCTACTCTCGTGCGGGTGTGTCCCCTGTCTATGGTTTGCTGAGACAACAGACACAGAACGTTTCTTTGCCGGTGCGCTGGCACTCACCCGCCCCGCTGTCGCAAAACCATCTCCGGCTGCAACACCAGACGCACGTTGAGGACCACCCGCGACACTCAGTGCTCCCGCAGCGGTCCGCTGCGGGCGTGCGCGATCAACCGGCTTCGGTGACGCTCCTGCCACGGTGTCTGAAGCACCCTGCACAGGCTGTTGCTCCCGCGTGCGTAAATCGTCCAATATCTGGCCTACATTCCCAACCGCATCACGCTCCTGTAGCGCAGTGTTCGCCGCGACAGCTTCTTCCTGTTTACGTAATTCAGATTCCAAGGCAGCGACAGGCGCTGGCGCGGGTGGTGCTGTGGTCGGCTTCTTCGCCACCGCAACAGTACGAACCCTTCGCGTCTCGCCAGGTCCTTTACCGCTCATCATATCCATGATGCCGCC
>JAJFHI010000075.1 GCA_021775715.1 Hyphomicrobiaceae bacterium
CGCCTCAGGGCAAGAACCTGATCGGGACATTTCATCAGCCAAGCCTGGTGCTGGCGGATACGGATGTCCTAAAGACACTTGATGCACGTCAAATGCGTGCCGGGTATGCGGAAGTTGCAAAGTATGGCCTGCTTGGTGATGTGGACTTTTTTGCCTGGCTGGAAGACAACTACGCGGGTGTGTTTGGCGACGACCTGGCTGTGCTAACGTCGGCGATTGAGACCAGCGTTGCAGCCAAGGCAGCCATCGTTGTGCGCGATGAGCATGAAGCCGGCGACCGCGCGTTGCTCAATCTTGGTCATACATTTGGTCATGCACTCGAAGCTTGGACCGGGTATTCGGATCGGCTTTTTCATGGCGAAGGTGTTGCCATTGGCATGTGCCTGGCGCTGCAGTTTTCTGAACGCCTCGGTCATGCGAATCAGGGCACGGCTGATCGTGCGATGGCACACCTCAAATCCGTGGGCCTACCAACGACTGTTGGTGATATTCCCGGCGGCGAAGCAGCCGATCCGGCCACACTGGTAGAAATTATGGGCCAGGACAAAAAGGTCCGTGATGGCAAGCTTACGTTCGTTCTGGTGCGCGACATTGGGGAGGCTTTCGTCGTCCCCGACGTTGGTCGAGACATCGTGACAGAGTTCCTGACAGCTACTTTGGCGAAGCGCGACTGAGTGCAGTTTTTTTGGAAAATAGAATCGAAATATAGTTCTGATGACGATTGAAATCCTTCTGACGATTTTTGCAGTCATTGTACTGCTCGCAGTGTCCAGCTTTTTCTCCGGTTCCGAGACGGCGCTGACGGCGGTTTCGCGCGCGCGCATGCACGCGCTAGAACAGGAAGGCAGCGAGCGCGCTGGTCTGGTGAACCGCCTGTTGGCGGCTCCAGAGCGTATTATCGGCACCGTGTTGCTTGGCAACAACCTCGTCAACATTCTCGCGTCTTCGCTGACCACGAGCTTGTGCATCGGCTTGTTTGGCGAAGTCGGGGTGGCTTATGCGACATTAATTCTGACGATGCTGGTTGTCATCTTTGCAGAGGTGCTGCCGAAGACTTATGCCATGGCCTATTCCGACCGTATGTCGCTTGCGGTGGCGCCCATCATGAAATGGTTGATTGTAATTTTGCGCCCGGTGACCGTGGCAACAGAATTCATCGTCAGTCGGATCTTGTGGGTCACGCCGGGAACCGAAGATGACGGTGCAAATATTCTTGCCGCTCACGATGAAATTCGCGGCACCATCGCGCTGCAGACAATCGAAGGGGGAGTCGCGCGCCACGATGCCAATATGCTGGGCGGCGTGTTGGATCTTGGTGACCTGCAGGTGCTCGACATTATGATCCATCGCACCAAGATGGAAACGATCGATGCTGATGCAGCGCCACAAGAGATCGTCGACATGGTGCTGAAATCGCAATACACGCGCCTACCCGTTTGGAAGGACGAGTTTGAAAATATTGTCGGCGTTTTGCACACACGTAATGTGCTCGTGGCGCTGGGTCAAAACGGCTGGAATGTGGCCAAGCTCGATATTGCGAGCATTATGTCTGATCCCTGGTTCGTGCCGGATACGACAAGTCTAAAAGAGCAGCTCAACCAGTTTCTCAAACAGAAATCACAGATGGCCCTCGTGGTGGATGAGTATGGCGAAGTACAGGGCCTGATTTCGCTGGAAGATATCCTGGAAGAAATCGTTGGCCAAATTGCCGACGAGCATGATGCGCTCGACTCAGCAATTCGTGTGCAAGCTGATGGCACTGTGAATGTCGACGGCTCGCTACCCGTGCGCGACCTGAACCGGCATATGCATTGGTCGCTTCCGGACGAGGAAGCAACGACTGTAGCCGGCCTCGTGATTCATGAGGCTGAGACCATTCCAGAGCCCGGACAGGCGTTCACATTCTACGGCTACCGCTTCGAAATTTTGCGGAAAAACCGCAACAAAATCACAGCGCTGCGCATATCGCCTGAGCGCAAGGGCGTAACGAGGGCCGTGCGTCAATAAACGTCACTGTACCCGTCCGGGGCGGCTATCCTATATCTTCGCCTGGCGCAAAAGTTTGCAGCGCGCACGCATGGATGCGGCCAGCGAGTTCCTCGCTTAAGATTTGGTTCACCATACGATGCCGCGCGACGCGGTTCTTGTCTTTGAACATTTCAGAGACGACAAGGATGCGAAAGTGACTTTCTCCCGTGCCCGGCGACGACCGGTGCCCGGCGTGCAATTCGCTTTCGTTGATGATGTCAAGCCGTGTTGGCTCTAATGTTATCATCAATTTTTGTCGCATTTCGTTTTCGATGGACATCGTTATTTACCTACATCTAAGCGATAGCTGTTATAGTCCGCCGTTGGCCGCGGCAGCGGGGTCACGGTGGAAATATGATCATGCAGTTGCGGCTTGTATGATCGATAGCGAGCAAGCATACTCTGAGCAATGAAACTCGAATCCAAATATTTTGACTCAATCCGCGTCTCATCTAAACGCAAGCGGACTGCGCGTGCGCAACCTGATCCGGA
>JAJFHI010000076.1 GCA_021775715.1 Hyphomicrobiaceae bacterium
GAAACCCTCATTTGTTCAGGAGATTTCAAGATGGCTCGCATGGCAACAACATACAGTGCATATGGCCCGGAAACTTTCATGGGCACAAGCCAGGCAAGTGATTTAGGCGGCGATGTTTTCCAATCATCGGGAACGCAACAATATACCCGCGATCTCAGTGCTCACGAACACTTGTTTTTCGAAGGCGACGACGTCTCTCATTTCTATGAAGTCGAGTGTGGTGTGGTCTGTGTATACAAGCTTCTGCCTGATGGTCGTCGCCATGTCATGAATTTTTGTTTTCCGGGCGATTTGATCGCCTTAAGTGCACAAGATGAGCACCGCTACAGCGCAGAAGCAATTGAAGCAGGTACCGTCCGTTGTATCCCAAAATCGACGCTTGCTGACACAATTCGTCAAAGCCCAGATTTCGCATGCAAGATAATAGATGTTGCGACGACGGAGCTGGCGCAGGCACGCGATCAGGTTCTGACAGTGTCACGTCGTTCGGCCCTGGAGCGGATGGCGTCATTTTTCATGGGATTGTCTCGACGCAATGTAAAACGAGGTGACGATCAGACGGTTTTGCACCTGCCGATGACGCGGCTCGACATTGCAGATTTTCTTGGTTTGACGTTGGAAACCGTCAGTCGCACAATTTCAAAGCTCAAAAAATCCGGCATCATTGATCTACCGCATAGCTCGATCGTAGTGGTTCGCAATATGCAGGAATTGGAAACACTGGCTGAGGTGTAATTCTTCTCCATGTCATTTCAGCTAAGTTGGGACCGCCTAAGTGCAACTGACGACGACAAAGTGGCTTGCCGCCGTAATTGGTCCAACGCTGGATGCGCTGGGCGGATGCCGTTAACACCGCCGCGGAGTGAAAATGTGGATGGTCCTCCAAGGATAACCTTTGCGATTGCGGTGTTCGACGAGCTGCAGTGGCTTCGTGCGGCGTTGATCCATCTCTTGCAATCGGGTTTTGAACCGCGCCAACTGCTGCTGCTTGCGGATTTGAATGCCTTCAATGGGGATCTGCAAAGTGAATGGGTTGGTGACGGTGACTATACGTTAAATGGTGCTGCGACGTGGATTGGTCGCAATGGTCAAAAAGCCCCTATTTCTCTCGACATCGAAGAGTCCGAGAAAGACGGCCAGTTCTCTGCGGCCATTCAAAATCTGGCGGAAAATTTCAGCAACTGGCTAATGCCGAGTCACGCAAAGGAACTGGATCAACATCTAGCCAACGGAGGGGGCGCACTGTTTGTCAGCGTTCTTGATGATGATCTTGTCGCTGAAAGTTGTCAGGTGCTGTTGCGCTACGCTAGCCGAAACGTACAGACCCACCAGGTCAAGCTCTGAGAACTTTTCACAAAATCCCGAAAAACATCCGACATCTATCAAGAGGCAGTCGCCGCTGATCAAACAAGCTTGCCCGGCAAGGTTTGGCACTAAAGCGCGGAACCACCATGTCGGAGGCCGAATTCAAAATTCATAATTCAACGTCCCCCACGACGCCGGCCCTTGCTCCGCCCCTTGCAGCAGTGTTGGAGCAACTTGATGGGCCGAGTGGAAGGCCGAAGTGTAGGGTCCGAATTGAGAACGCGGATTTTACGGTGTGATTGGTCTGTAAATCAAAACGTATGACACCAGGCACAGGTAGCGCATCTGTGCGGACTAAGTAGCCGATTTAATTATTGTTTTTGGTTTTACAATGGTGCCCAGGAGAGGACTCGAACCTCCACGACCTTGCGATCACTAGCACCTGAAGCTAGCGCGTCTACCAGTTCCGCCACCTGGGCCCATACGAACCATCGTCGGTTCGGAGCGCTTGAGTTAGAGGCGACCGGCTGTGTTGTCAATCTATGACTTTGCTTTACCCAGGCAAAGGTGCGCACGCAGGCAAAGGTTCTTTGCATTTTACCTCGACGGGCGCGGGCTTCACGATTGGCGTCGGCTCGTATAGTAATCGCTGAAACGCACTGATTGATCGAACGTAAAGAAGGGTCCGAATTGATGAACGAGCGTTTGCAGACCGATGGACTGGCAACGGTGTTTGGCGGATCGGGCTTCGTTGGCCGCTATGTCGTGCGGGCTCTTGCGTCGCGCGGGTGGCGCGTCAGGGCCGCTTGTCGCCGTCCCGATCTTGCGGGTCATTTGCAACCCATGGGAGCGGTCGGGCAAATTCACGCCGTCCAGGCCAATCTTCGCTATGCCACATCTGTGGCCGAAGCCCTCGCGAAATCAGATGTCGTTGTGAACTGCGTTGGCGTTCTCGCCAGCACTGGCAAGCAATCTTTCGATGCAATCCATGAGCGGGGCGCGCGCTTAGTCGCCCGCTCCGCACGCGAAGCTGGTGTCACGACCTTTATCCATGTCTCGGCGCTTAGCGCGGATGTAAAATCACCATCAGAGTATGCCAAGTCAAAAGCTGCCGGCGAAGCCGCCGTTCTCGAAGAGTTTCCCGACGCGATCATTCTGCGGCCGTCGATTGTGTTCGGTCCGGAAGATGAATTTTTCAACCGCTTTGCTTCCATGGCGCGCATCTCACCAGTACTGCCGCTGATTGGTGGAGGGCGCACGAAATTCCAACCGGTTTATGTTGGTGACTTGGCAGAGGCGATTGCGAACATCTCGGAGGGCGTCGGCGATCCTGGTACCGTCTACGAGATCGGGGGCCCGCAACAACTTTCGTTCCGTCAGCTTCTCGATCGTACGCAGGAGTATTCCAACCGCAAACGAGCTTATCTGCCGATGCCGTTCTGGCTTGCGAAGCTGCAAGCTTTGTTGACATGGCCGCTACCAAACGGATTGCGTCCGATTACAGTTGATCAAGTGCGGATGTTACGGCGTCCAAATGTCGTCAGCGATGCAGCGAAAACAGAAGGGCGCACGCTTGCTGCATTGGGAGTGCAACGAGCGCATGCTGTTGACGCCGTCGTGCCCGGTTACCTGGAACGGTTCACGCCGAAGGGCCAGTTTTCGAGTTACAAGAACTGAAGAATAAAACCGATCCGGTATGGGGCGCATCGGACAGCGCAAAGAATACGGGCAGCTGAAATCAGCCGCCCGTTTTTTTTGGGACCAGTGGTTAGATTCTTCAGTTCAGCTTCAATCCGCGCTTAATGGACAGCGGCGATTTGCAACTCATCGCCCAATGCATGGCCAACGGCTGCACTGTGGGTATCGGTTAGAGCAAGCGGTGTTCCATCAGCACCGTGTAGTGCATAGAGGCTTATGCCTGCCGGCAGCCCCTCAACAGATGGGAACATTTGGCTTGCTTCATCGGACGTCATGGTTTTGATGTAAGCGACCTCGCCATCTCCAAGATGAGCGAGTTCAAGGTCGCTCATGACAGCTTCGGTCGTGGTGTCTTCGTTCGTCGCGAACTCGGACGAATACGCTGACTTGGTAATGTTATTCATGACGCTACTCCTCCATTTGAGGCTTCAAGGCACGTCATGCCAGCAATTTGCGGCAAAGATAAAACGCGAATCAGGCACGTTCGATCTCTGGCCTTAATGTTCCGCTGATTCGGCGGTACTGGCCATGGCGTGATGAGTTTGGGACTTCAAGTTCGCGACCTAGTGTCACCTATTTGTATACGACGCACGAGGCGTTCTGGCTCTCGACGGATTAGGTCGATAGACAATAAACCGTTTGCTAGATCCGCAGATTTGACTTCGATGCCATCAGCAAGAACGAATGTGCGGCTGAATTGCCGGGCCGCAATACCGCGATGCAAGTATTCGCGATCCTCATGGTCTTCCTGTTGCCCACGTATTGAAAGCTGATTGTCCTCAACGGTGATCTCAAGATCGTCGTCGCGAAAGCCAGCCACCGCGAGCGTAATTCGCAGTAGCTCCGCGGTGCCATCATCGCGACCGCCAATGCGTTCAATATTGTACGGAGGATAGCCGTCTCCAGCGCCCTTGCGGGCGCGGTCGATCAAGCGTTCAATTTCCTCGAACCCTAGGAGCATCGGGCTTGAGAGCATGGACATACGTGACATAATCAAAGTCCTCTTTGACAAGCGACTTGCGATGCGTTTCCCGGCGAACCATCTGAAACACCAGGGAAATCGACCTCATTGCTTCGAGCGTCGATACATCGATATCTCAAATGTGGTGATGTCTGCTGAAATTGCAAGCGCTCCGGGGTAGTGCGACGTGCCGGTATAGCCGCGCGCTAGCAGCCGGTGTCTCGGAATTTCTTCTTTTGGAAGCGTTTCACCTTCTTGGGTGAAGATGCCGGGTTATGGCGTGTGCAGGAAAATTTTTGTCCAGCAACTCTGCTTTCGGATCATTTGCCCGGGGCGGCATCGAAATCCCGTTCACATACCTAAGAACGTGTTGGAGAAAATGATGCTATTTCGGATTGCGATGGCTGTTGTGGCCGCCGTTCTTGGGTGGGTCCCTGTGGCTTTGGTTGTGCAAGCGCGCGAGGTAAACTAGCCGCCGATTTGACGGACAGGTTTTGGTGCAATCGAATAGTGCGGGGTCTCGGTCAGCGAAACTGAGGTGACGCCAGTTGCTGTGTTCCCTCAGTCGAATTTGATCGCGTCGTCGGAAATTGAGACCTTCGGCCAGCGTCCGGGCTCTGCGTGTTCGGCTGTTGCTACCTCTGGATGTTCCGATGGTCTCGGCTCCACGTTCGTCTCGGTTTGCTGTCTGGGCTGGCGGCGCGCAACAGTGGAAGCGGCGACAGTTGTGGCTTCGGGCGCGACATGCTTATCATGCATCGACGGCGCATTTGCGACAGCAAGAACGGCTTCGGCAGTCGCGGCAGGTGTTGGTATTATGGTTTGGGTGTGAGGCTTGGTGCGGGTCGTTGCTTTTCTATGTTGCCTGCGCGGTAAATTCGGATCTGCTCGCCGAGAGATCTTATCCGGTGTGCTCTCCAGCTGAAGGCCGTCCCGCTCTGGTTCCGTTGCTGGTGGTTGTCCCATTACAATCTGTTGTGGAGCTGCTTGCTGTGTCGGAGCGAAGTCAGCTGCCAGAGACAACAAGACCCGATAGAGGTCCTTTGATACTAGAACACGCTTTGGTTTTCCCTTAGCGCCGATACAGTCGATGGCATCTAGAACGGATGCCGCGTTCAGACACTGGCGCACCACATCCAGATCATCACGTTTGATTTCGTGCATGATGACCTGCGATGAGAACCCGGGCTTTTCAGACGTCGGGTGCAGGTATTTCAGCACAGTGTCAGCGTGGCGGTAAACGTCGGCTCCGAGAGATGTCTTGATGAACGTCTTAAGCTCAGGAAGGTCACCGTTCGCGTTGTGGGCGGCAGCGGCCGTAGCGTGGTGTGCTGCCGCGCCGTTTAGAAATTCGATTAGCTCGCCACGCAGTGCGTAATGCTGGGCGTGTGCTGGGTCGCGCTTGACCGCGCCAATGGTTGAGCCAGCGTTGAGGATGCGCCGCAATGTCGAGAGTTTCGCCATTTGGCTGACGGCATCGAGATTGATCTCGTGTGTCCAGCCACGACCAAATTCGGGGTGCTCGCCATCCGCGATAGGTTGCGCTAACTCCAGCACGGCCATTGCGTTTTCGTGTGGGTCAGGCTGGAGCGTATTTGCAACAATTGCATTTAGCTGTTGGGCGGTGCGCCGTTCGTCGTGTGGAATTGAAGACAACGGCGAGCGCAATGCATTGGCCCCAAACAGACCCGAAATAAAGACGAGTGAATCGATTGCCAACGCAATTGCAAGTGCGAGATAGGCAAGTCGGTTTTTGTCTGAGAATGCGTTAGTTGTGACGACGAACCTGTGCGCCTTGTCGTCCCGGTTTTGTTCAAGCGCACCGAGATCGGAGCGAATACTTGCGGCAGCCGCGCCCGAGAGCCGGGAGTCGTGCAGGCAGCCGCGGGCAAATGCGAGTTGTGCTTCAATGCCGACACCATCGGGAAGCGTTTTGCCCTGCCCGCACGTCTGCTTCAGTGTTACCGTGCCGTTGTTAAGTGCATAAAGCTGCGCAGCGGTTTCGTGCGCCTGTCCTGGGTCGCAAGCGCTATTGTCAGTGGTGGTCGAAAGATCAGGTGATTGCAATAAGAGTGTTGCCACATCAGTGCACCGCGCCTGAAGCTGGTCGAGGCCGCCACGCGTTGGAGCTTGTTCAAAAGCAATGCGGTTGGTTCTGAGCGCTTCGAGCTTGCTCAATGCCTCGGTTTTGGTCGCCGTAAGGCGCGTGATGCGTTCGGCCCGGTCGGTCGCGGGGTTTGCTGTTTTGTCCTGACTGTTAAATTCAAGCATCTCGGCTTCGACAGCGGCAATCTTCACGGCAGCGTTTTCAACGGCCTTACGAGTCTGTTCCAAGCGCGGTGTGTAAGCCTGCAATTCCAGTTCGAGGCTTTCCTTCGTTGCCTGTATGCGCTCGTGTTCCTGAATAAGTGCGCGATATATTGGGCCTCGGCCACGGCGAGCGGTCGTACCAACACCGCGGGCTTCTGCATCCGCCGCCGCAGCCTTCGCGATCATCTTACTATCGAGTTTGAAGATTTTCTGATTAAGAGTCTTGACGGCTTCGGCCAGTTCGGCGGCCTGCTTCTTGGTCTGTTTATAGTCGAGATCAAGTTCGGCCCTGCGGGCACTAATTTGTGTCCGCTTGTTTGCAGCGGCTGATAGCGCACTGTGGTTGCGCGCTTCCTCTCGCCGCTGGAGCTGTCTCTCGTCTTCCAGAGCACGATCTAAAACATCTGGCGAATTTTGAAGGTCGGATGCGAGTTGGTCGAGTGTTCCCGCATAACGCTGCCAGGTGCTGCTGGAAAAGAACGATCCGCGTTCCCGCAATTTTGTCTGTGCCGTTAAACGAATGATGTCGTTTGTGACGCCAGCAACTTCGTTGCGAATACGAACGTCTGCGGCGCGGCCGCGTTCTTCTTCGGGAAAGATGTTTGAAAACAATGAGTCGAACGAGAAGAAAACCGACGTTGCCATGCAGGCCAAAAACATGATCCAAAGCATCGTGTTGCGCGTCACGACGCGCAGTGCACGCAGGTGATCGTCGATAAATTCGCGACCGGCATTTAAAACTAGCAAGCCGGTGAGCGTAATCGCGATGACGCCCCAGAGAATGTTTTCGAGCGAGAAGTAGCCAGGCGACAGTGTGGTCCAGTTGGCGAGCTCTGCGTTGAAAAGTCCGTAGTGATTGGCGATCAACAAAAGAACGGCGAGAAATAAGAAGATGCCAAGGGCGCGGCCGAGCGTGGCCTGAAAGCGACGCGATCTAAAAGCGGGATCTGCGTGTTGCCGGCCGCCACCTTCAATTGCGAAGCTTTCACCAATTAACCAGGCGGCGATCAACATCACTCCCTGGATTCCGAACGTTATCATTAACGACAGGATCGGCTCGTTGGTGAAATTGCGCATCCCGTCCCAGGTGGTCCAGCCGGATGCCACCGACAGGATGATGCCGGTTGCACCGAGAAGTACCAGCCGCCAGTTCGTCAGAGCCGATTGAAGACGACCGCCGTTGGAAACACTCTGCAAAATACACCACCTGAACACACGCATTCGTTGAAGAGTGTAGCGGCCGCCACATATTTTTCCAGACAAAGTCGCGAAATTATTGAACGACCCGGCGTCTTCAGGTGACTGGAGAGCAGTCGGCAATGCATTTGTCGTGAGCTTTCTTGATGCCAGGCCCACTCGTGCCGGCATCGCTCAGGCCATGCAGGTGATCAGTTTTTGAGCGAAAGATTTTCTTCCAACACTAAGTTGCAGTGCGAAGAGCCCACCGTTTGCTGCAGGAAAGTAACGTTGTCCGGTAACTGTTCCGAACGGCTTTGAATTAATTTTAAAGATTGTTCTTGGCAGATTGATCAAGATGCTGAATATTCATCCGGCGGGGATTAGTGCTTGAATAAAGCCACAAAAATAATCCGCTTCTGTCATCAAAGCGTTTTTCGATGATACAGAACATAGTTACCGTCAGCGTAAATATTAATGGGTGCGAGCCAGACAATGGTGCAGCCGATAAACATAGCAGTAGTGGACGATCAACCCTTGTTTCGTGAGGGGGTCTGCAACGCATTAACCTCAACGAACCAGTGCCATTTGGTCGGCGAAGGCGCCGATTTTGATGATGCCGTGGATATTGCCCGGACGCTGAAACCTGATGTGATGCTGCTCGATGTGCACCTTCCAGGTGGCGGCATCGCAGCCTTGAAAATGATTTCCAAGGCTGTTGCAAGAACCCGGACGATCATGTTGACGGCGCAGCAAAGCGAGGCGGATCTATCTGCGTCTTTCCGAGCTGGGGCCCGGGGTTATATTGTTAAAGGTGTTCGGGCCGAGCAGCTCGCAGAGATCGTAAACACAGTGCACGGCGGCGGTATGTATACTGAGCCGCAATTTGCCAGCGCACTTTTGGCGCGTCGTTACGAAAAGCTTCATGGCGATAAGGATGTCCTCAGCACTTTGACCTGTCGCGAGCGGGACATTCTAACCTTGGTGTCTAAGGGGTTGACCAACAAGGAAATCGCCGGGTCATTCAAGCTGGCTGAAAAAACCGTCAAACATTACATGACAAATATTTTGCAGAAACTTCAAGCGCGTAACCGCGTTGAGGCGGCACTGATCGCACGTAAATTGATGGTTGACGAGATCGGTCAGGAGGTTGCCGAAAACGGTGCCTCAATCGACAACGCCACCGCAGCTGATTGGTTGGCGGGCGACAACAAACTCAAGCGCGCTGTAGCCCGCTAAATGGGTCCCGCTTTCTGCAGAGTGCGGTTCACCGGCGCTAGGAACGCTCCCTGCGAAAAAACACTCAATGTCGGATTTTAGAGAACGCTTCTGATCTTCTCAATTCTTATTGGGTTGTGGTTTCCTTTTCCTCGAACGACTTGAGCTCCGGTCCCTTCGCTGTCGCCATCCGATAGAAAACTTTTTGGTTCTTAAAGTCGGTCTTGCGCAGATCCGACAACAGCGGCGCTAAAAAACGCTGGTCGCCAACAGCGTCGATAATCCAGTAATGGTCGCCGCTGGTCCATTCTGCTGGCGTCAGTAGGATTGGTTTTTCAAGCCCATCTACAAGGCGGTCATGCACTTCTTGCGATACGCGGGCCCAGGTGATCAAGCCAACCGGAATTGTTGCACCAGACCCTTTGGGGTGGGCTTCTGCGAGGCGATACTGATTGCGCATAAGTGGCGGCACGGCGTGGTCTTTAAGATCCGAAAGTACCATGTTTTTGTGATGCTCGCTTTGCATCAGGACGGTGACGATGTTGCCGAATTTCGCCGAGATCAGCCGACTGTTCATCAGTTCCTGCTGCTTTTTTGAAGCGGCAAGTGTTTTGACAGGAGATTCAGGATTTACGTTCGGGTTTTCGGCTGATTCCAACATGGCTGACGCGTCTCACAAATTGCACAGGTTGATATAAATTTCTGGTCTGCAACGCGTGCCAAGAGCTGCAACACGTCTGTTCTATTCGGTACGAGTTTTTTAACCCGGACTGTAGGAAGGCTAGGTTGCGATCCGGGCGACGTCAACAAATTTGCTGAGAATGGTTACATCTTGACGATGCGCCAACGCAGCCAAAAGGTCTTTTAATATCAATGTTGAAGGTCAGTCTGTCGTGCACGGTCAGACCGACGTGTGAGCGTTTTTCAGACTAAGGTCCGATCACCTATCAGACCAACGTCTGAAAACGCTTCAGACGTCGGTCGGGGTAATTCGTTGGACCTCGGACCCTTCCTAATCAGGCTTTGCAAAACCTATTGTCGGGACAATGGAAACCTATGGACGCAGTTCGCGCGCGGACCACCCATTTTATGGCGTCGCGAACTAATTTTTGGGCGAGGAGCCGCACGTT
>JAJFHI010000077.1 GCA_021775715.1 Hyphomicrobiaceae bacterium
TTCCTTGCATTCGCCGCCGACGCCATCTATACGAAATCCGGCTGACTTAGGAGACGTGACCGAGTGGCTGAAGGTAACGGTTTGCTAAATCGTCGTACGTGGAAACGCGTACCGAGGGTTCGAATCCCTCCGTCTCCGCCATTCGCCTTTGCCGCCAATGCTACGCAGATGCCTTGTATTGGAGATTGGCGCGGCCGCCAAAATCCTGCGCTGGACATACTGTATGCGGCTGGCCGGGTGCGCTCTCATAAGTGTTGCGGGTTAGTCGCCTAACTGGCAACAGAATCGCTTTAGAACTGCCTGAAGACTCTTTGTTCTAAAGGGGTGATGCCACTTGGGCGTGCATCACGGGGGCACCGACACAGCATGAGCCAAAACAAGCAGGGTATTCTGGTCACCGGCGGCGCCGGGTTTATCGGCGCAAACTTTGTGCTGGATTGGTTTCGGTCGTCGGATGAGCCCGTCGTCAATCTCGACCTGTTGACGTACGCTGGCAATCCGCAGACTTTGGTAAGCCTCGAAGGCGACGACCGGTATCGTTTTGTCAAAGGCGACATTGCCGACACAACGTTGATTGCCCGGCTGTTGGGTGAACATGAGCCACGTGCGATTGTGAACTTTGCAGCCGAGTCCCATGTTGATCGTTCGATCCACGGGCCGGAAGACTTTATCCAAACCAACATCGTCGGCACGTTTCGATTGCTGGACGCCGTCCGGGCCTACTGGACCGGGCTGAAGGGCGAGGCGAAAGACAACTTCCGCTTCCTGCATGTCTCCACCGATGAAGTCTACGGCACGTTGGCACCCGACGACCCGGCCTTCAGCGAGACCAATCAATATCTGCCAAACAGCCCGTATGCGGCGAGCAAGGCGGCAAGCGACCATCTCGTGCGCGCTTACCACCACACGTATGGCCTGCCGGTGGTGACGACCAATTGCTCGAACAATTACGGGCCGTATCAATTCCCGGAAAAACTGATCCCGCTGGTGATTGTCAATGCGCTGGCCGGCAAGCCGCTGCCGATTTATGGCGACGGACAGCAGGTGCGCGACTGGCTGTATGTCACCGACCATTGCAGCGCCATCCGCGAAGTGCTGGCAGCCGGTCAGTTGGGCGAGACGTACAACATCGGTGGTTGGAACGAAAAACCGAACATCGAAATCGTCAACACGATCTGCGCGCTGCTCGACAAGCTTCGTCCACGCGCAGACGGCGCCGGCTATGGCGAACAAATCACTTACGTCACGGATCGACCGGGTCATGACCGCCGCTATGCCATCGATGCGCGCCGAATCGAGCGCGAGCTCGGCTGGAAACCGGCGGAGACATTTGAGACCGGCATTGAGAAAACGGTTGCGTGGTATCTCGACAACGCGGGCTGGGTGGAAGACGTCCAGTCGGGTGCCTACCGCGCGTGGGTCGAGAAGCACTACGGTGACGGCCGCGACAAACCAAAAGGAATTCGTGGCAGAAGCGGCAGCCGTTCCGTTGTTCGGCCCGACGCCAAAGAAGCGGTCTAGACCGTTGATCGAACATCACTGAGACAAACGGGAACCGATTGCATGACAGAACGTAGAGGCATCATTCTGGCGGGCGGCACAGGCACGCGGCTGCACCCCGTCACGCGCGTTGTGTCGAAGCAACTTATGCCGATCTACGACAAGCCAATGATCTACTATCCGCTGAGTGTTTTGATGCTGGCGGGCATTCGCGACATCCTAATTATCTCGACGCCACAGGACACGCCGCGCTTTCGCGAGCTGTTTGGCGATGGCAGAGATTGGGGTTTGCGGATTGTCTATGAGGTGCAGCCAAGTCCCGATGGACTGGCGCAGGCGTTCATAATCGGCAAGGAGTTTGTCGGCGATAACCCGAGCGCGCTTGTGTTGGGCGACAACATTTTTTACGGCCACGATTTGCAGATGCTGCTCGATAACGCGATGATGCGTGACGACGGCGCGACGGTGTTTGCCTATCACGTGACGGACCCGGAACGGTACGGCGTTGTTGGCTTTGATGCCGACGGCCGCGCGACAAGCCTGGAAGAAAAGCCAGCCAAGCCAAAGAGCCGTTACGCTGTCACCGGGCTTTATTTCTACGACAACGATGTGATCGACATTGCCACCACCTTGAAGCCGTCGCCGCGTGGCGAACTTGAAATCACCGACCTCAACCGCGTTTACCTGGAGCAGGGCAGGTTGAGTGTTGAGATCATGGGCCGTGGTTATGCCTGGCTCGACACCGGCACACACCAGAGCTTGATCCAGGCGTCCAATTTCATCGAGACGATCGAGAAGCGCCAAGGTTTGATGGTCGCTTGCCCCGAAGAAATCGCATGGCGCAAAGGCTTCATTGACAACGCCCAGTTAGAGAAGTTGGCCGAGCCGTTGGCAAAAAGCAGCTACGGGCAATATTTGCAGCGGCTGCTCGTTGATGGTGATGGGGTTTGGTAGAGGGGGTGTTTGGTAGAGGTTTGCCGCAGCGCTAACACGCGTTCAGCGCAAAGGCAGAATCACTTCTAACAGTAGAAGAGAGAAATCGGAAATCACGAATTGATATACAAGGAGGTCGATGTGGACTTCGCTTCAATTGGGCCGTCCTCCAATATTTGCCTTAGATTATGCTCTACCTATGTTGGTCAGAAACGCGACTACTAGCCCCGCGCCAGCAGATACGATACGAACGACGCGCACGCGCCCAGCATGAACAGTGCGTCGGCCTCGTCCACCTGGGCCTCGTCGTCGAATACGAGTGCATGGCGTACACCTTCCTCGTTGCTTGAGTATCCGTAGAGCGACCCAAATGCTGCCTTGAGACTGCCGTGGAGGTGGCCGCGCTGCTCCAATACCTTGAGCGCCGCCCCCAGTGTGTCGGTGTCCGCCGCGAGGCCCACCGCCATCGCCTCCACAGCGTGGATGCTCTCGCGCACGCAACCCGCCCAATCCGCGTTACGAAGCGCCACGCCAGCTGCAATGAGCTGCTTGCGCGCTGCGGTGGCATTGGTAGCCTCTGCGTCCGCAATAGCGCGCTCAAACGCTGCCGCCTGCTCCTCCGTGCCAATCGCAGAAATGTATTTGTTGTCGAATATGCGATATGCACTACGCGTCGTGACGAACGCATACGCAAGCTCGCGCTTCAGCTCTCCGCTGCATCCACGATGCCGGACGAAGAATTCGACCAGATTGAAGAGTTTGCCGATGCTGGCGCGCTGGATGAAAACGTCGAGGCACTGCTTGTTCTCGTATGCGCGGCCGTTAAATTTGTTGGGCGACCGCCCGAAAAAGAGAACGTGCAGGTCCATCGCAACCCGCCTCCATTCGTCGTTGAATATGGAGGCGTCAAACGTGGCGTAGGATTCGCGGTCGATTTCGAGGCTGATGTAATAATATAGCAGATGGCGTAGTTCCGCTGACACCTCGCCCAGCTTGAGCTGCGGCGGGATCGGCTCAAGTTCGGTACGCTGGGAGAACGGCACATACGGCATCGAATCGCCTGGCATCGAGTGATTATATCGCAAGGAGCTTGTCGGGGTGAAAGTGATACTCGACTTGCGGCAAGAGTTACCTTTGCAACCGATATTATCGGTGTTCGGGCTAAGTTCATTAAAACCGGATTGGCTGATGGTTGCTTCTGCATAAGTTTGGGCCAGGTGCGGATGTGTGGAAAGATTATGCTTATGTGTTCAGGCGGGGCGGCAATTTTAGTAGCATCAAAGTGTAATGGCCATTATTCGCGCTGGGTTCAGATGACAGACTTCGTTTACTTTGGATATGGCTCGAATATGTTAACAGAGCGCCTCAAGAAGCGCTGTAGCAACGCGATGCCGCTGGGCGTTGGAAGCCTTTCAGATTATTCACTTAACTTTTCAAAGAGAAGCGTTGATGGGTCCGGAAAGGCAACACTTGTTCCTTCAAACGGACGTAATGTTCATGGAGTCATGTTTACAGTACCGCTCAATGAGCGCAAATATCTTGATGATGCCGAGGGCCTGGGAAATGGCTATGAACGTCGGGATGATGTGGAGATCCTTTGTTCCCAGACGGCTAACGTGATTGTGGCTTCGACCTATATTGCTTTGCCCAGAAACGTAGACGCTGCGCTGAAACCATATGACTGGTATCATACTCTTGTCTTAGCCGGTGCTGAAGAGCATGAGCTGCCTGAGCTACATATAGACAGCCTGAGGCGAGCGGAGTTTGTCTTGGATGCAAAGCTGGACCGCCTGTCGCGTCTCGAAGCGATTCGTGCCTTGAACGCTGCCGGTTATGTTCACGGCTTTCCCGTTTCCAACTAGCCACGAATTGTCCGCTTTTTTTTTAACGCCATTTCTAGTGGTGTGGCGCGAGCCGATACGGGTTCGGATTGCAATCTCTCAGGTGATGTTTTGGCTTGTAATTCGACCGTAATCTCACCAAAAGCGGAAACCAAAGTTATCGTGTGGTCAAACCAAGATACTGCGTCATTGATAGTCAGATTTTGTATGCTGGCCCCACCAAACACCAAATCCTCCCCACCACCTCGACACCGAAAATAGTGCGCTCTCAAACACGCGCCGACCATCGGTGCCGCCGAGGGCTTTTTCGAACACAACGTTCGGCGTGGGGGCATCATGGCGACGATGCGGCCGGTAGCGTCGCTGATACCGGCGATGTTTGCGACGGAGCCGTTGAGGCTGGAAAAAAAGCAGCTACGGGCAGCATCTGCAGCGGCTGTTGGTGATGGGGTTTGGTGAGCCGATGTCGGCTTTCTGATGCAGCCGCCGCAAGTCACGAAAATAAACCGACGCTCAGTTTTGGTCCGCTGCAGACTTCCGGCACCGTGCTCACGCATAAGTATTCAACTACAATGGGCGCCAGGAAAACCCCATTAGTAGAGTCTACGTTGCTGCGTAGTTCCGACCCCATCAAAGTAAGCAACATCACCTGGGAGGAAAAATCGTACGCCGATTGAGGCGGAGTTGGGCAACGTTTGACAGCGGCGAGGCATTGAACGGTAGGCGTAAATTGGGCACAGCCATGACGCCATGTTAAGCTAGCATTGAGTATTACTGCGCAGAGCCGGCGCACAAATGATATGGGCGTTTGTTGAAACCTACCACTGCCCGCGACTTCCAATTGGATTGAAAGGTGATCTGTCTCCGTTTGACCGTGCCGACAGACAATTATCGGGTCTAACCGCAAGGCATGCCGGAAGATCGACACATGCCCCAATAGACAAACGCAAGTGGGCCTCCCCAATGGAGGATCTGACGAATTTTACGCCGTCCTGGCAGTGTTGAAACCTAGACATTAGAAGGCTCGGTGGGAAATGGAACACTTCGATGTCCTGGTCATTGGTGCAGGGCTGTCCGGGGTCGCGGCCGGATATCATCTGCAGAAAAACTGCCCTGACCGCACGTTCACAATCCTGGAACAACGCGAACAAATCGGTGGCACATGGGATTTGTTTCGCTATCCCGGTGTGCGTTCTGATTCCGACATGCACACCTTTGGCTACTCATTTGAGCCATGGACTGGTTCAACAACGCTTGCCAACGGATCCTCAATTCTCAACTACGTGAGAGAGACGTCAAAAACGCATGGCATCGATGAAAAAATTCGGTTCGGCCATGCGGTACGGCGTGCGGCGTGGTCGTCTACAGATGCATTGTGGACAGTGGAGATCAAGCGATCTGGCGAGACCGAATTTTCCCGGCTTACTTGCGCGTTTCTTTACATGTGCAGTGGCTATTACAATTACGAGGCCGGTTACAATCCTGAGTTTTCCGGCACCAACAAATTCAAAGGGACAATTGTTCATCCTCAACATTGGCCAGAGAACCTGGTTTATAAAGACAAGCGCGTCATCATTATTGGAAGTGGTGCTACTGCCGTTACTCTGCTGCCTGAGATTGCGAAGACGGCCTCTCATGTAACTCTGCTACAGAGATCACCAACTTATATTGCATCCGTACCGCAACAGACCCGTTTTGCAAAATGGATGCATATATTGTTGTGGCGCAAGCTCGCATTTACCCTGATGCGGTGGGGGAACGTACTACACGGTGCCTATATCTATGCATTCTGCCGACGCTTTCCTAATTATTCGAAAAGCGTTCTTCTTGGACTGGTACGAGACAGCCTCGGTCCGGATTATGACATCGATAAGCACTTTACGCCGAGCTACGGTCCTTGGCAGCAGCGTTTGTGCCTAGTGCCGGACGGTGATTTTTTCGACGCGATCAAAGAGGGACAGGCATCCGTTATAACGGACCACATCGACACATTCACCGAAGATGGTTTGAGATTGCGTTCGGGGAGGGAGCTTGAGGCTGAGTTGATAGTAACGGCCACCGGGCTTGCTATGCTGTTTCTCGGGGGTCTCGAAGTGATTGTCGATGGAGTAAAAAAAGATTTCTCGCAGGCGTTGACCTACAAGGGTGCCATGTTCAGTAACGTGCCCAACTTGGCTCTCGCAACCGGTTATACGAATGCATCTTGGACATTGAAATCCGAACTAATATCAAAATTCGTTTGCCGTCTCCTCAATCACATGATGGCGAATGGCTATGATCAATGTAGTCCGCGCCATGCTTCACAAAATGATCAAACAGAGATGTTGCTGGACTTCACGTCCGGTTATGTAGAGCGATCGATTGATAGTTTTCCCAAGCAGTGTGCTAAAGCACCGTGGAAATTGCATCAAAATTACATCCGCGATGTTTGGTCTCTATCATTCGGTTCGCTAGTGGATGAAACGCTGGAATTCACGCAACGAGCGGGTGTTATTGATCAACAAGCTTCTGGGGCCCGCCTCGGCCCAGCTGCGCCAAAGTATGTCGCCTCAGTAACAAGGTAACATTGGCTTGCCTCTTCGTTTCATTTCGACCACAGCGATAGTTTGATGCGCGCCTGCCCCGAAGAAATCGCCTGGCGCAAAGGCTTCATCGACAACGCGCAGTTGGAGAAGTTGGCCGAGCCGTTGGCAAAAAGCAATTACGGGCAATATTTGCAGCGGCTGTTGGTTGATGGTGATGGGTTTGGTGAGTGAGGGGCTTTGCTGCTTTGCAGAGAAAGCGGACATCAAGGCTATGGGTTGTTGTGGAACCTGTAACGCCTGCTTTAGCCAGGAGCGGACATTGACCAATAGGCAGCGAAGCACCTCAATCCCAATAGCGGACATATGCGGTGGAGGAAGGACTAAGTGAAAGGGAGTCTGCTTCGCCCGATAGCGGACGGTCGCTGGAAAGAAGCGATACACACTTCGGTCCCAGAATTGAAGTTCTGACCTGCCTTTTAATTTCAGCGACAACTAAACAAACAGCCATTGCCCAAGCCTCCTAACGCACCACTGCCTTCTTCACCGAAAAAACCTTCATGATCCTGGCACGGCAGTTTGGACCGTTGCAGACGAACGTCCATTTACTGTCGGTGAACCTGACTCACATCTTCCCCCCGCCGTGATCAAAAACCGTTGGAACAAATTGACAGATCATTCAATTGATGAATGACGCTGATATCAGCGAGCCGTTGACATTTTTTTGGAATGCTTTCAACTTGCAATACGGATATATATTGCTTGTTCTACTGAGTTCATCGACCAGTTGTCAGGACCTTTTTGGCACCGTGTTAAACAGTATTGGAGGTTGCTATGGAACTCCCTTTGTCAGGAGGTTGCAGATGTGGCTCAATTCGCTACCGATGTTCCGCTGGGCCGGCATTTTCCTGGAAATGCCACTGCCGAGATTGCCAGCAGGCAAGCGGCAGTGCGTATTGTCCTGTGATGTACGTTCCCAAATCGGCCATGACGATTAATGGCACTGCCACATATTATGACGTAAAGGCCGAGAGCGGAAATACGGTCAGCCGCGGTTTCTGTCCAGAATGTGGGTCTAATCTCTTCATCCTTGCCGATCTCGTTCCCGATCTGCAAGGCATCTGGGCTTCGAGCCTGGACGACCCTAATAATTTCAAACCCCAAGTACATGTCTGGACAGGCAGCGCGATGTCATGGAATGCGACCGCCGATAATTTGCCTGTCATTGCGAAGGCTCCTAACGAAGAACAGTTCAACGCTTTGCTGGCAGAGAACAACTAGATTTCTGGGAGCTGCGATGATTGACCTTTACACATCGACAACGCCAAACGGGTGGAAGGCATCGATAACGCTCGAGGAACTCGCGCTGCCCTACACCACGCATTACATCCGGCTTGGTGAAGGCGACCAGAAAAAAACCAAATATCTGGAAATCAATCCCAACGGACGTATTCCGACGATCGTTGATCGGGATGAAGACAATTTCACGGTCTTTGAGTCCGGCGCGATTATGATTTATCTCGCCGAAAAGTCCGGACGTCTCTTGCCGACATCCAAGAAGGCGCGATCGGAAGTAATACAGTGGTTGATGTTTCAGATGGGTGGCGTTGGTCCGATGCAAGGCCAAGCCAATGTGTTTTATCGGTATTTTCCAGATAAAATCCCTGCCGTGATCGCGCGCTATCAGAACGAAACCAAGAGACTATACACAGTACTCGACACGAGGTTGCGCAATCACGAATATCTCGTTGATGATTACAGTATCGCCGATATTGCCCATTGGGCGTGGGTGCGCTTACATTATTGGGCAGGTGTTCAAGTAGACGATTTGCCAAACCTGCAGCGTTGGATGGACGTGATGGCTGGTAAGCCTGCCTGCCAGAAAGGTATAGTTGTTCCTGAACCGTTTGAGCCGGAAATTGCTTTGAGCGATGCAAAGAAAATCGTCAGATGACCGGCGGAAATGCTGTCAAGTTAGTTAGGTGCAAAATGAAAATTTACGATTGGCACATAGCCCCGAATCCAAGACGGCTACATATCTATTTGGCTGAAAAGGGCATCACAATTCCGCTCGTGGAAGTTGGTGGCGAAGATCAGAAACTCAAGCCAAGTTATGTCGCCAAGTACCCACATGCAATGGTACCAATGCTGGAGCTTGACGATGGTACCTGCATCGGCGAAGCAATGGCCATCTGCCGTTATTTGGAAGAACTCCATCCCGATCCTCCGCTAATGGGTGTGGACGCGAAAGACAAAGCCATCGTCGAAATGTGGGAAAAACGCGCGAATGAGGAAGGCATGTTGGCGGCTTCCGAACTGTTCCGGAACACATCACCAACATTCGCTGATCGTGGTCTTCCTGGTTCAGCTGAGCCGATCCCCCAACTACCGGCACTGGTTGTGCGCTCAAAGGCACGCATGGCCCGTTTTTACCAGAAGTTCGATGAGCAACTTGCGTTGAACGAATTTGTTGCGGGCCACCGCTACACCATTGCCGACATCACGACGTTGTGCGCTATCGATTTTGGCAAATGGACCGATCTTGATATTCCACAGGAATGCAAAAATTTGCGCCGTTGGTATAAGGCCGTTTCGGCAAGACCAAGTGCAACGGTATGATGACCGTCTTTGTCTGCGATAAATCAAACCATTGCTGAGAGTGCCGATCTCGCCGAGTTGAATTAATCTAAAATGCTTCAGGGAAGATACGGCAGAATTTATGTCTGATTTTGAACTTTCGCGTCACCGCAAATTGCACGAGGGATGTCAGCTTCCGCCAGTAGCGGAAATATCCGATGCGGCGCCTAAGCGGATCTTGATGTCCGCTTCTGTATAACTGCCGTCTTCCGCAATGCAGAGTGTAGCCCGTCAAGGCCTTGGATTGATCTGAACAACCTTTAGGAAGCACCGTCGCTGATGCTTCTGCTATTGTCAAAGAATTGACCTTCCCCTGGTTCAGAATGGTGCGGGGGTGTTAGAATGACCGTGTTGCAACGTACAATGCCGGTCGACCGTACGACTCCGCGACCGGGCGCATGGGCGCCAACTCTGATAGCGAAGCGTTTCGCGTGAGAGCAAATTGTTGGAGCGGGGCAAGTCGAGAGAACAACGTGAGCAAAGCATTCACAAAGGAAGATGACAACGCCAGCGACGACGCGCTCGTCGAGATTCCGCAGAGTTCAAATCCAAACTACGTGACACCAACAGGAATGGTCGCGCTGGAGGAGAGGCTGAGGGATACCCTAGCCAAGTTGTCAGAACTACGAACGCGAAAAGACGATGTTGATACTCATCTGCCAATCGCGGTCGTTGAACGCGACGTTCGCTATCTCGAGGGGCGCATTAAGCGCGCCATCCTGATTGATCCGCGTATGCAGCCACCCGGCGTCGTGGCCTTTGGTGCCGAAGTCGATGTGATCGATGATGATGGAAAAACTCAGACGTACGTTGTCGTAGGTGAGGATGAAGCTGACCCGGGCCGCGGCCTGATCACACCATACTCGCCGCTCGCCCGTGCCCTAATTGGCGCCGTCGTTGGCGATGTGGTGGTGTGGGAGCGTCCGAAAGGACCAGTTGAGCTTGAAGTCACGGCCATCCACTTTCGCTGATCTAGCAATCGTTTTGAACCAACAACGCGATCCCAGGACGGTAATCGAGAAGAATGACCGCCTTGTTCGCAACGAACAGCGAGACAGGTTCTAGGGGTCATCTTCTATGGTCGGCCGTGAGCTAAGCAAGTCCGCTGCTGGGTCGCTCGAAAACAGAGGGTTGCCAATCTTAGTGACTTTCACTTTTGACCCAAAGGCGACCAACCTTTTCAGATAGCCAGATCCTGTCGGACTGCCTCAGGCCGTTGCCCGTCCATGGCAGCCGGACAAACTGAATTGTTTGCCATTCAGGGTCTGACGAGTATGCTCAAGGGTACGCAGCTTGGCCTGCCGCTAATGCTGGCAACCCTGCTTGCGGCAATCGCCGCCTTTATCGCACATGCGGCTGTGTCTCTTCGAACTCGGAACCTGTGTCGCACGGGAGTGTCCGGGAACATCAACCAGGATGAGGAAGGGTAAAGAAGGATGCTTATGACCGAATATTACACTGAAGAACAACATGGTCAGCATGAGATATTCGAACTCGGCGATTACACTCTAGAAAGCGGCATCACGCTTCCCAACGCTAAGCTTGCCTACAAAACCCATGGCACGCTGAATTCGGCAAAGGATAATGTGATCCTGTTCCCGCACATGTGGTCGGGTACATCGAAGTCTATGGAAGGTTTCATAGGCGAGGGTCGGCCGATCGATCCAAGCAAGTACTTCATCATCTTGCCAGGTCAGTTCGCCAATGGTTTTTCATCATCGCCAAGTAACACACCACCACCATTCAATGGCGGGGCATTCCCGAACGTCACAATTGGCGACGATGTCCGCGCGCAGCATCGTTTACTCACGGAGCATTTCGGCATCAAGCGCCTGGAACTGGTTCTTGGTTGGTCGATGGGCGCCGAACAGACCTATGAATGGGCTGTATGCTTTCCCGACATGGTCAAACGCGCACTGCCATTCGCCGGCACGGCCAAGACAACTCCCCACGACTTTATCTTCGTGCGTTCCCACGAGGACGCACTCAAGTCCGACCCAGCATGGAACAACGGCTTCTACAAGCATCAAAGTGACGTGCATGTTGGCCTTCGGCGGCATGCGCAGACTTGGTCGGTGATGGGACTATGCCAGGAGTTCTACAGCAAAGAGACTTGGCGAGACTTTGGTTTCACATCACTGGAGGATTTTCTACACCGGTTTTGGGAGGCGTATTTTGCACCGATGGATCCCAACAACTTGATTTGGATGGCCTGGAAGTGGCGGCACGGTGATGTCAGTCGGCACACCGGCGGCGATCTCAAAGCAGCGCTCGGTCGTATTAAGGCGAAGACTTACGTCGTGCCGTTTTCTCAAGACATGTTCTTCCCGCCGGCGGACTGCGAGGCCGAGCAAAAGATGATCCCGAATAGTGAGTTCCGTGTGGTCGATAGCCTCTGGGCGCATTTCACGATGTTTTGTCTGACTGACTCGGACCGCGAGCAGATTGATGCATGCATTCGTGATCTCCTGAACGAAAAAGTCGACTAGGCAGGAATTCTGGCTGTAGAAGGGGTTGATCCCTGGACTGGTCGCGAACCACATTGCGGTTTCGTCCGCTCCAGGGCAAAAATTCAATAACCCCTTCTTCGGCTGGGAAATACGTCGATAGAATTCATGCCACCGCCTCCGTTACCGAAAACAATACGCTCCCAAATACGCGCGGACCATCGGTGTCGCTGATGCCGGCGATGTTGGCGGTGGAGCGTGCAAGTTTCGGCTATTGATGTCGGAGTGGGCGTGCTAAATTGAACGTTCCTTTAGATCAAAGAAAAGCTAGTTCCGGTGACACAAACTCGCAAGCTCTCCGTTGCCCTTTTCATCATACGCGTTTCAGCAGCTGCCTTTCTTGGTGTTTGGGCGAGCTTGAAATTCTATCGTCCAGAATGGATGGTGAACGTCTTCCGCAATGTCTACAAACTCGACTTCATAACTCAGGACTACGCCATGGCGATCGGTACAGTCCAAATGTTGATTGTTTTCCTGTTTCTAATTGGTTTCCAGCGCACCATATTTTATGGCCTTACCGCGCTTATGCATTCAGCGGGTGTTATCGGATCGATCCCGAGTCTTCTATTCAAATTCACAATTTATCCATCAAATTTACTTTGGTCGGCGGTGCCAACGCTGGGAGCGCTCATAGCTCTCTTTATCCTGCGAGAACATGACCAGTTCACAATTGATGGCTGGCGGAAGAACCAAAAGAAAACGCTATGAAACACCAACGGGTGTCATCGCTTATTTGCGAAGTCCAATGGCATCGCGCTGTTTAGCAGTTCCACGACTGCTCCTGGCCCTGCGCCTGCGATTTAAACTTTTAGCACAAGCTTTCCGAAATTCCCGCTCGTATAGAGCAGGTTGAGAACTTCTGGATAGGCATCGATTCCGCCGGATCGGATATCTTCTCGCATCCGCAGTTTGCCCGCTTTGTGCCAGGCGCCTAGTTCGCGATTTGCTTCAGGCACGCGGTCTGCCCAGTCGAACACGATTAAGCCACGCATCGTCAGCCGCTGGGTCAACACCACGCGAAGGTTTTTCGGCCCGTCCGGCACTGTCGTTGCGTTATAGGCCGATATCAAACCGCAAACGGGAATTCTGCCGAAGAGATTCATCTGCAGCAGAACCGTGTCGAGGATTTCGCCGCCGACGCTCTCGAAGTAGACGTCGATGCCTTTTGGAGCGGCGGCCCTCAGAGCCGCATCAAGGTCGCCGGCCTTGTAGTCGACACAGGCATCAAAGCCCAGTTCCTCCACCACATACCGGCATTTTTCCGGGCCGCCAGCAATGCCGACGGTACGGCAGCCTTTGAGTTTGGCAATCTGCCCGACGACCGAACCGACCGCGCCCGATGCCGCCGAGACGACGACGGTCTCTCCCGGCAGCGGCTTGCCTACGTCCAACAAACCGAAATACGCGGTCCAGCCCGGCATGCCCAGACCGCCAACCCATCGTTCGAGCGGCGCCTGCTTCGTGTCTACTTTGACGATGCCCTTGCCGCTACTTAGAGCGTATTGCTGCACGCCAATTACACCCTGCACAGCATCGCCCACTTTGAAGTCAGGATTATTGGACGCATCGATATGGCCCGCAGCATAGGCGCGCATAACGGCACCGAGTTCGACAGGTTCGACGTAGCTCTTTGCATCGGTCATCCAGCCACGCATTGCCGGATCGAGCGAAATGTATTCGATTTTTATACGAAACTGATTGGGCCCAGGCTCCGGTGCAGGCTCATCGGAGAATTCGAAGATATCTCGCGTCACGAGCCCAGGCGACGGCCTCTTGATTAGCTTACAGACCCGATTAGTGAGCATGGTCTAATTCTCCGGTCTATTTCGATGTCAAAAAGGTAGTTTATCACAATGCTGGATCAACCGGTCGTACTGCGATTCCATCCAAAGAAGCAGGAAGTTGACTGGCCCAACTCGAAATCTCGGTGACGCCGGTGAGGGTGGAGAACATCGTGACGGCCAAACCGATGACGCCCACCCTCGCGAACATTGCAACTGGGACTGAAATGGCGCGCCACTAAACCTCTTTGCCAACAGGCATCGGCATCCACCAGGATTGAAAATTACCGACAATCGAACTTTATTGCATCACGCGACTTCGCTGGTCTGAAAATCAATGTGCAGATGATTTCCGTCGGGATCCCAGATGTTGTACTGAATGATTTTTCCGCCGGGCACGTCCCGTCGTTCGAACTTTTCGCCAGCAGCGGTAAGTGCGGTGTGGAAATCGCTCATGCCTGTGGCACTCAACGCGAAGTGTTCGAGCTTCAAGTCGCCTTCCGAACCGGCGCCAGGATTTTCATCGACACCGATTAAATGAACAACTGCTTGATCTCCGACATAGAGCCATGCCCCTGGAAACGGAAAGTTTGGCCGATCACCAGCGCGCATGCCGAGAACTGACGTGTACCAAGCGACCATGGTGTCAAGGTTTCTGGTGCGTAAATTGACGTGATCTAGTTTGCCAAGCTGCATGACTGCACTTCTCCAATTTCCCTCAGAGACATTATTTACCTTTTATCATTGCTCGATCAAATAGGCGCCGTGCCGCCACCGATAGAGGTTTGGTTATCGATAATAGCCGATTGGCGATAATCCCTAATCACGCCTGCGCTATTTCGAATAAGTCACCGTCAGTTTGTAGGCGCCAGCAGCGTCGCCGTAGTAGTCGCTCACCTGCACTCGAAAAGCCTTCCCCTCTTTTATCGCCACAGACAGAGCGACGTCTGCCCCTGCCGTCGTGCTGTATTTGTGGGTGAGGTATACCTTGTCATCGCCATAGACGTCGACGCGAGGTCTCAACGTTGTTGACGCGTTAACGAGCTTTACGTTCAGCGCCTTGGCACCATCTGGCGCATCTACCATGAAGAAATCCCGGTCCTTTCCATCCATGATATGAGCTTCGATTTCCGTGTCGGCGGAGATCGATCGCGCACTTAAGAGTCCTGTGTTGGGCTCGTGCTTGTCGTAGGCCTTGCTGGCGCGGACCTCCAGCAGATAACCGCCCGTGCTTTCACCGTAGTAGTTGCTGATGCGGACCAGATAGCGCGTTTCGGGCTCGCTCACGAAGTGGTAGTCGAGATTTGACCCTGGTGTCGTGTTGTAGAGTTTTCCAAGAGTGGCCTTATCGGCGCTGAGCAACTCGATGCGCGGCTCCAGCGTAGTGGAGCGGTTGTCGAGCTTTATGATGATCCAGTCGCGATACGTTGCAGGCGTCTTGAACGCAAACACGTCGGCGTCCTTTGCCCCGCCAATCGAGGCCGAAATCCACTTTTCGAGCGGAATGACATTGGTGTTTAGGCCGTCATTGTTGGGTTCGTTCTCTTGCGCCGAAACCGCGACCTCCTTTGGGGCTTCGAGCGATAGTGTTTCCAAGGCTTGCGCCTTGCGAACCTCGACGACGTCCCGATTGAAGTCTTTCGAAATGCTCCGCGCCGACTGAATCGCTTCTGCGATTTGGGTCTTGGCCTCCGCTTCGGGGAGCACTGGCTCTGAGTTTTTATCTTTGGTGACTTCCGCTGCTTGGGAAGAGCCTGCCTGCGAAGCCGGTGCAGCACGCTCCACAACGTCGGAGATTTTTTTGAGCTTGGCCTCGTAGGCCCGGGCCTTCGCCTTGCATTGCAGGAACTGTTCGGGGTTCAACCTACCGGCGTCGAGGACCGTGCAGCACGTCTTGAGATTGAGCGCCGCCATTTGTGCGCGCTCCCCGAGTTCAACGAGTTGCTCTTGGCCAATCGAAATCTGCCCCTCGGTTTTCAAGAAACTGATCTTGGTCGAAAGGCCGAGC
>JAJFHI010000078.1 GCA_021775715.1 Hyphomicrobiaceae bacterium
GACGAGTTGTTTTCGATCTCCCCGCCATTTGGAGGTGGATGATGGATATCAGGGATCTCATCGTCAAAGCCCCATCCGGCCTGATCGAGGGTGTTGTCGGCCTCTTGATACTCTTGATCTGTGCCAGCCTGTACCTGTTTACCGACATCTTTGGTGCGCCACCTCAGGTGCCAAGCGTTGCAGTGGCTGAAAAGCCTACCCCGCCGCCCCAGGAGATCAAAAAACCGAGCATAAACACGGCAACAACTGTCGGCCAGGCCCAAGAAAGCATTGAGGCTGACGTTTCTACGAGGCGCGTCGCGGTCACGGCAGGATTTACAGGCTCCGAGATCATTGTGTTTGGCTCGATCGTTAACGGATTGCAGAATGTAACGCCTGGCTATGACGTCGTCATTATTGTTGATGGCACGGCTGCGCCGTTGGTCGCGCGGCGCAAATCAAATGTTGCCGGTATCTGGATCAATACCGAGTCGGTCAAATTCAAAAGCTTGCCGAGCTATTATGCCATCACATCTACGCGACCGGTTTACGACATTGCACCAAGCGAGGTGTTGAGCCGCGAACGTATCGGGTTTGAGCACGTTGGCATGGTGCCGATGCCGGCTGACGAACAGGTCATGACGGGGGATGAGCTGATTGCCTTCAAGGAGGCGGTTGTGCGCATCAAAAAGCACGAGAACCTCTATCAGCAAACCGACACAGGCGTGACGTTCATCGGTCAGAATTTGTTTCGGACATCTGTCACGCTTCCGGCGAACGTTCCGGTTGGGCAGTTGACGGCCCGCGTCTATTTGTTCCGCGATGGTAAATTGTTGTCACGTCATGAATCGAGTGTCAGCCTGCAACGCGAAGGGATCGAGCGGGTGCTGCACACATTTGCTTACAGCTACCCGTTCTACTATGGCGTGTTTGCAGTTTTCCTTGCAGTTCTCGCCGGTCTTGCTGCATCCGCTGCGTTCCCGCGCCGCAGCTAAACCTCAGTGTGTTCAGTCTTCGCGAAGAATTCGGCTGGCGACGGGGTAAAGTCCTTCCTGGCCAAGTAACCAGACCATAAGGCCATCATTGCCAAGGTGTGGTGTGAAGGCGTCGTCGAGGATGTTTAGGCCGCCAGTAAAGGCGCCAAACGCCGGCAGGATCAGCCGTAAGCCGTTGCCGACAAAACAAGGACGGCGCAGCGAAAAGCCATTGAGCGAAACTTTCGCTGCCGGATGCAGATGGCCTGCAATTTCGTGTGTGACGGGACCAGGCATTGGTTCGTGGCGAAATGTGATTCCGCTTGCAACCAGCTCGGGCAGCACGTGGCCACACACTTTCTCCGGAATGCTGGGGTCATGATTGCCTGCAATCCAGATCCACTCGCAATTGTCCTGCATAATCGCGAGCGTTTCGAGATCTTCGGCAGCCATGCGGTCGCCGGCATTGGTATCGTGAAAGCTGTCGCCAAGAGCAATAACTGTCTCAGCGCCGTAGTGGTCGATGACCTTTGCAAGGCGTTCCAGTGTTTCGCGGGTATCGTAGGGTGGCAGCATTTGACCGCGTGCAGCAAAGGCTGAACCTTTTTCAAGATGAAGGTCAGCGACGATCAACGCGTTTTCGGACGGCCAGTAAAGAGCCCCTGACATGTGTGCACGAAAGGACTTGCCACACAGCGAGATTGCTTGCTCAGCGAAGTCTACGGCCGTGAGGCGTTCAGGTTTCAGTTCCAAGATGCCGCCGCTCATGTCTTTCCTCTTGACGCAGTCACGAAATCGCACGGTTGGTGAGTCGCCGCCGTTTGTCTATTGGCGTCAGTTGCTCAGCGGCGAAAGCACCAGATCGGCAGGCGTTTCTCACGTAGTCTGTTGTTCGGTAGCCTCGCGAATAAGGTCTTCGGCCGCTTCACGCAGGAAGACATCGCTGGCGGCATGTGCAACTGGCTCCTTGCCGATCTCAAGAAAGATGGGTACCGACAACGGCGAAACTTTGCTGAGCGCCTGGTGTTTGATGTGGCCTTGCACACGGCGTAGGAATTTGCCGAGGCGTGCAATGTCAAGCAGACCTTGGGCTGCGTCCGCCCACGCGGCTTCAAGCAGGATGTGGCCGGGATCATGCTTGCGCAGGACATCGTAAATGAGGTCCGTTGACATTGTGATCTGCCGCCCGGATTTCTCCTTGCCGGGATGACGCCGTTCAATGAGGCCTGAAATCACAGCCGTGTTCCGGAACGTTCGTTTCATCAGATGGCTTTCCGCCAGCCAGGCATCGAGGTCGTCACCGAGCATGTCTTCTGAAAACAGATCCGCAATGTCGAGATCTTCATCTGCGATCATCTGTGACAAATCTCGCGCGGTCCAGATCAAGAGGCCATAGTCGTTTGCGACAAACCCAAGCGGTTGGGCTTTCGCGCGATTGAGACGGCGCGTCAACAACATGCCAAGTGTTTGGTGTGCGAGGCGTCCTTCGAAGGGATAAGCGACGAGATAGTGACGTTTGCCGCGCGGGAATGTTTCGACCAGGACATCGTGCGGCGACGGGATCAACGATTGTTGTGATTGCAGGTCGAGCCATTCAACTACTTGGGTCGGTAGGTGATGCCAGTAGGTGCGATCGGCCAGCATCGCGCGAACACGTTCTGCAAGGTGTGTTGATAGTGGGAATTTGCCACCCGTGTAGCTCGGGATCATTGGGTCAGGGGCGTTACTCCGCGACACAAATGCATCAGTGTCGCGAAGGCCTTCAAACCGCAGCACCTGACCGGCAAAAGCAAACGTATCACCAGGCTTCAATTGTTCGACAAAATGCTCATCAACTTCGCCAAGCACACGACCACCGGTGAAGGCAGGTCGTGTGCCGGTGGTTTTGGCTTGGGTCGGGCGTCGTGTTTTTGCCGACGTTACGCGGATCTTTATCATCGGCGTGTCGACGATAGTGCCGACATTCATGCGGTAGATTTGTGCGAGCTTGGGATGGGCAAGGCGCAAGGTGCCGTCGTCATTTGTCTTGAGGCGCGCGAAGCGGTCGTAGGACTTGAGCGCATAACCGCCCGTTGAAACGAACTCAACGACACGGTCGAATGTCTGGCGTGTCAGCGCGCTATAGGGTGTGGCGGAACGAACCTCGATGAACATTGCATCGGGTAAAAACGGGGCCTGGCATGCCATGCCGAAGATATGTTGCGACAGGACATCCAACCCACCCGTTCGGGCCAGTGTGACGTCGTTGACGCCGGCATTGGCAGCATCAAGAGCGGCACGGCATTCCAACAATTCAAAACGGTTGCCGGGTACGAGCAAGGCTTTTGAGGGTTCGTCAAGGCGGTGATTAGCACGACCGATGCGTTGAATGAGACGGCTTGCCCCTTTCGGTGCACCGACAATGACGACAAGATCAACATCGCCCCAGTCGATTCCCAGATCAAGCGTTGACGTCGCGACAACTGCGTCGAGTTTTCCAGCAGCCATTGCTGCTTCGACCTTGCGGCGCTGGGCAACATCAAGCGAGCCATGGTGCAAGGCGATCCGTAGAGTTTTTTCGTTGATGCGCCAGAGATCCCGAAAGATCAACTCGGCTTGCATGCGGGTGTTGACGAAAACCAGTGTCAGCTTGTGCTGGCGGATCTGTTCGTAAACGGCGGGCATGGCATAGCGCGCGGAATGGCCTGCCCATGGTACGGGTTCTTCAAGCTCCATGACCGCGACCCGTGGTTTGGCACCGCCAGTAGTTATGACAAGGTCCGCAAGGTCGTGATGTGTGTCTGGTGCGTTTTGTGCAACCAGATAGGCACGCAGTTCAGACGGGCGGGCGACGGTTGCTGACAAGCCGATCGTCGTAAGGCCCGGCGCAAAGCATCTTAGGGCCGCAATATCGAGACTAAGAAGGTCACCGCGTTTGGAGCCGGTTAATGCGTGCAGCTCATCGAGGATGATCGTCTTAAGGTCGGCAAACAAAAACGATGCGTCGGGATGGGCGAGCAACAGCGCGATTTGCTCCGGCGTCGTCAACATGATGTGGGGTGGCCGAATGCGTTGCCGTGTGCGCCGGCTTTGCGGTGTGTCGCCGGTACGCGTTTCCGTTTTGATAGCCAGCGCCATTTCTTCGATTGGTGTCAGAAGATTGCGCGCAACGTCGACGGCGAGGGCTTTAAGGGGCGAGATGTAGAGCGTGTGCAACCCGGCGCCCTTGAGCGATTTGTCATCGCGGCCTGACAAATCAATCAGGCTTGGCAGGAAGCCCGCGAGCGTTTTACCGGCACCGGTAGGCGCTATCAGAAGTGTCGATTGATTTGCTTGAACACGTTCGATGAGTGCCGTCTGGTGCGCGCGGGGTGTCCAGTCGCGGTTACGGAACCATGTTTGAAATTTTGGTGGTAGCAATTCTAGATCAGGCACGTCATTTTGTGTGTCGTGTCTGCGCGCAGCTGGTTTTGCCGACCTTTTTCGCGGCGCAGGTTTTGCCTTTATCTTCACCGGCGGCTTGGATTTGGTGCGATTTGACATCAGGCTGAGAAATGAAAAGCGTTACTCGGGTTTGTGTGGTGATTGGGAGCCAAAAGGCTCGTGGTCGCATCTTAGATAGAAACGTGTTAGGCGAGATCGCGAAAGAGTAGCCTGTGTTGTGGCATTTGTCGTAGCTTTTGATAACAAACGCGATAACAACAATTTTCACGGCGAAAGAGGGACGAGACAATGGACAGCAATACGATTTTTGGTGGCAGCCCTCTTGGCGTTGTTGTCCGACTGGCGGTTATCTCGTTGGTCGTCGGGATCGTATTGTCCGCACTCGGGATCACACCTGACAATTTGTTTTACCAACTCAATATCCTGGCGAGTAGAATCTACGATCTTGGATTCGGCGTGTTTGAGTGGTTCTTGGGTTATCTTCTGTTGGGGGCGATGATCGTTGTTCCGATTTGGGCGATCGCGCGCTTTTTCGGTGTTTTGAAGAACCGGCCGAGTGAACCACGGGACTGAGAAGAAGTTTAGTCGTCGATTTGTTTCGCAGCCCACGCCGCAGCGGTCGTGCCTCGCAGCTGTTCGATCGAAGTTACGCCCGCATCCACACAAGCGCTTTGTAAGGTATCCATAATGCGCGGAATAAGTCCCGGGCCAGCATAAATGAGCCCAGTATAGAGCTGGATTAAGCTGGCGCCAGCTTTTATTTTCTCAACCGCGGCGGCGCCATCGTCGATGCCGCCAATGCCGATCAACGGAATTTTCCCCTCCGTCTTCTGGTAGACGCGCGCCAGCATGATCGTTGACCGTCTGAACAATGGCCGTCCCGACAGGCCACCGGTTTCGCTCGCATTTCTTACTGTCAGGCCAGCGCGTGATAGTGTGGTGTTTGAAACCGCGATGCCGTCGACTTTATGGGCGACAAGCTGACCGACAGTTTGCTGAAGCTCATCTTCCGTCAAATCCGGTGCGATTTTGACAACAATTGCGCGACGAGGGTGCCCGGCCGCAACTTTGCGATCGCGGGCAGCCATCACCTGTGTCAGCAGATCATCCAGAGCCTCGGCAGCCTGCAAGTCGCGGAGGCCGGGTGTGTTCGGCGACGAGATGTTGACCGTGAAGTAGCTGGCCAAGTGTGCGAATGTTTCAATTCCGGCGACATAGTCGGCGATGCGATCAGCGCTGTCTTTGTTGGCACCAATGTTGACACCAACGATACCGGGCAGACCCGAGCGGGCTTCCAAACGCGCTAACGCGGCTTGGTGGCCGCCGTTGTTAAAGCCAAGTCGATTTATGACAGCGCTATCTGCAACGAGGCGAAAAATGCGTGGCTTTGCGTTTCCGCCCTGCGGGCGCGGCGTAACAGTGCCAATTTCCGCAAAGCCACAGCCCATCTTCAAAACGGCATCTGGGACACGTGCGTCTTTGTCAAACCCCGCTGCAATGCCGACGGGATTAGGAAAATCCAATCCAAAGATAAAGGTGTGTAATGCAGCGCCGACATCCTGTGGCGCGCGCGGATGCAGTCCATGTTCCAGGCTGACCAATGTGGCGTCGTGGGCATCTTCCGGCGCCAGGGCAAAAAGAAACGGGCGCGCTAATCCAAACAGCCTTGCAATCATCACAATGCCTCAGCCGGGAGTTGTGGCACACCCTCGTCATCGAGTGGCAGATCGCGCGTCCACAAGGCCAATGAAGTATCAAGCGTGCCGTAAAGGTGAGGGAATAGGTCGCCGCCGCGTGATGCCTCCCATTTTAATGCCGGACCTAGTGTTTCGGGGTCGAAGGCGACAAGCACTAAGCCGTTATGTCCTTGAAAGTATTTTCTCGCAGTGCCGTCCAACTGGTGGGCAGCGGAAAAGTGAATAAACCCATCTCGCTTGTCGTCCGGCGAACCGTGATACGAACCAGTTTTGGAGGCGGTTTCCCATTCCACAACGGCTAGGATTTTAAAGATCACGTTGAAACGTCCTCATTGAGCGGGGGCACCGCCCCTTTTTATCGCCAGAATTTCTTTACTTGCAAGACTAAGGTCCTGCACCCGATGTGTCATGGTACACCTACCTGTGATCTGATAACGTCCGCCGACTTAGCCGGATTGTGAACCTCCAGCTAGCCTAACTCACCTGTTTCTTCAAACCCTGCGCAGCGACTGATCTTCTACATGTTTTCACGTCTGCAAACAGCTTCACTCAACCTGTCGGAAATTCTCGGCGGGGGTGCTACTTTTGAAATTCCGAATTTCCAGCGTCAGTATTCCTGGGACATGGAACACGCAATTGCGTTGTTGGAGGATTTGCTGGAAGCTTCGGGCGCCTTGGATCGAGAAGAGGCTCACCCAGACTATTTTCTTGGCTCAATTTTGTTGCTGGATCCGGCGCAAGGGGCTGAGGGTGTCGAAGCGACGACTTCCAATGGCGCGCGAGATATTTTGAACGGTGGGTTGCCCAAGGCGATTGTCGATGGACAGCAGCGTATTCTGACGTTGACAACCCTGGTGTCTGTCCTTCGAGATCTTAACGAAAATCCCGAAAGTGAGTTGGCGACATCGCTCAATAATCTTTTGTGGTTGATCCCAAATGGGTCGGCTTCCAGTGACGGTCGTCCACGCCTCGCTGTGTCGTCGCCACTTGCATCCTTTCTCCAGGATTTTGTGTTGAACAAGGGGGCATGTGGAGAACTGCCGCCGGAGCCGGAAGAGATCGCTGTCGACGAGGCATCGATACTTGAGGTTCGCGAACGGTTTCTGCATGAGCTTAAAGATCTGACACAGCTGCAGCGCGACAGGCTGTCTGACTACCTCTGCAAACAGTGTCATTTTTTGGTGGCTTGCACGCAAGATCGCGCGCGAGCGCACGTTATTTTTAAGCGGATGAACGAGCGCGGTAAGTCACTTGAGAGCTACGATCTTCTGAAGGCCGACATTTTCGGCCTAGTGCCTATGCAAGAAGGCTCTTTTGTCGACGTAAGTTGGCGCCAATCGCAAGAACGGCTCGGGCCGGATTTCAACAATCTGTTCTCTCATCTGCGGGTTATACACGGGACAAGCCGGGGCCGTGCATTAGTCGCTATTCGCGCAATCATGAATAAGGTCGGTGGGGCAAGCACTTTTGTCACCAAAGAGCTGGCGCCATACGCTGAGATATATGAGCAGATCCGGCTCGGTCGGTCCGATCAGGGTGAGCTGCCCGAGAATGTGCGCGCGTTGCTGGTCTCGCTTGGCCGTCTCAACGGTGACGAGTGGATGCCAGCGACATTGTTGGCACTTAAACCAGGTGCATACAGCCCTGAGGAAGCTCTGGAAGTCGTCGGCTCCATTGAGCGCTACGCCTATCTCACGCGTCTGCAGATGTTGGTCGTGCACAGACGCAAGCGTCGTTTTGCCGACATCACTCAAGCGGTTCGCGACGGTACGGTGTTAACTGCTGCCGACGACATCTTTCCGCTGAGCCGTGAAGAAAGCCGGACCATTTTCTTCAATCTGCGCGAAATTTACGCGCGAAGCCAGAAAAGCTGCAAGGCAGTGCTGATGCGGTTGAACGATCATGCGGCGGGCCGGACGCTGGCAACCGACCCTGGCCACTACAGTGTCGAGCATGTGCTGCCGAGGCGCACAAAGCCATCCGGACAATGGCGCAAGGCCTTCCCGGACGCCGAGGAGCGAACGGTGTTGACGCATAGCCTCGGAAACCTTGGGCTCGTGACGGAGAAGCTTAATCAGAAACTCGGAAACAGGGAATTTTCCGAAAAGCGGGAAATCCTGGCCGCGGCCGACGAGCGTCACGAACTGGACCCGATTACTCGGGACATTCTAGAGCCGACGACGTGGAATAGCGACACGATCCGGGCCCGGGAAGCCCGTATGCTGCAGGCCCTTTGCGAGATCTGGAAAATTTCGCCGAAAAATTAAATAGGACCCGGCTGGGGCCAAGCTATGCGAAAACAGATTCTCGCCGGAATTAACGGACCGGGCGATGTTTGACTAATTGCTCACCGGAAGCTATTTTTCCTTTGTTTTTCAAATGGATCTAACAACGCATGCCCTGGGAAAAGTCGTTCGACGTCGCCGAAGCTGTTGATCGCGCTAAATTTGTCTTTTGGAGCAAGGGCTTCGAAGGCACGTCGATTGCCAACCTGCTAGAGGCTACAGGCCTAAAACGCGGTAGCCTCTATAATGCTTTTGATAGCAAGCACGAGTTGTTCGTTAAAACGCTGCTGAAATACGAATGCGAGATCCGCGAGGATAAACTGGCGCAATTCGAAAGGTGCGAAGTACCACGTGACGCGATCATCGGCTTTTTCAATCTTGTCATCAAAGAGTCATTGAACGACAAGGATAAAAAGGGCTGTTTTCTAGTCAATACAGCCCTTGAATTTTCGATCCACGACGCAGAGGTCCAGGCTATTGTGAAAGCCGGTTTGCGTGACGTTGGAAATTTCTTCCAGCGCATGATTGAGTGCGGTCAGGCACGATCCGAGTTCCGCGAGGATATCGACGCGGAAGAGACGGCAAAAGTGCTGGTCGGCCTTCTCGTTGGCATTCGCGTCCTGGCTCGCGGCGCATTGGATGCTTCAAGCCTGAAGGCAATCGCCAAGCATGCCGAACAAATTCTTGTCTAGAATGGTTTCAGTCGACTTGCGCTCCTAGCGACGCCGATATTGATCGAATGGTCAAAACAATCTACATGTTTGTTAGTGGTCGATGACTTGTGGATTTGATTTGTCCGTTGGTGCGCGATCTGTTGACCGTGCGGACGCGCCGTTCGTGTTTTTTAGACTGCGGCACCATTTATTGGGTGTTGATATGACGGGACAATAGGTTCACCACAATCACCACTCGGCGCAGAACGAAATGAAAAAAGAGATGAGGCAAGCAGATGCTTCTTGACACACCGTTGTGCGATTTTGGATGGAAAGCGAAGCCGTTCGCGCTACCGGATCCTAACGGCAAGATTTACAAGCTGGAAGATCAGCTCGGCGACAAAGGTTTGGTGGTCGCGTTTATCTGCAATCATTGCCCCTATGTTCAGGCGATCATCGAGCGGCTGGTTCAAGATGTGAAAACGTTGCAAGCCGAAGGCATCAACGTTATGGCTTTGATGTCAAACGATTATCGCTCCGTGCCAGACGACAGCCCGCCTGTGATGAAGAAATTCGCTACCCACTATGGCATGACGTTTCCTTACCTCGTCGACGAGGACGGTAAGGTTGGCCAGGCTTATGGCGCCGTGTGCACGCCTGACTTCTTTGGCTTTAACAAAGATGGTGAGTTGCAATACCGCGGTCGCCTCGACAGCGCCGGTATGGGCGACCCGACGGGCCGAACTATGGAACTCGTCAATGCGATGACGCAAATCGCTGAGACAGGCAAAGGCCCTCAACAACAGTTCCCAAGTATGGGCTGTTCGATCAAGTGGAGCTGACGCAGGTCAGCATTCCAAAGACTTCACTTGCGCCAAAAGGATCAGGCGGCGGCTGAGCAAAACGCGCCGCCGGTTTTTAACGTGGCGCTTAGCTGTCGGACCAACAGGAGTTTACGGCATGATAGACTTGTATACCTGGGCGACGCCTAACGGTTGGAAAGCATCTTGTACACTTGAAGAGGTGGGTCTGCCCTATACAGTCCACGGCGTCGATATCATGTCGGGCGCGCAGAAAGAGCCTGAATACTTAGCGCTAAACCCCAACGGTCGCATTCCAACAATCATCGATCGGGACAACGACGACTTCACGGTATTCGAATCCGGCGCCATCATGTGGTACCTAGCTGAGAAGACGGGCAAGCTCATTCCAGCTGATGCCAAAGGCCGCTCAGAAGTTTTGCAATGGTTGATGTTCCAGGTTGGTGGTCTTGGTCCCATGCAAGGTCAGGCGAACGTGTTTTTCCGTTACTTTCCAGATAAAATTCCCCAAGCCATCGACCGCTACCAGAACGAGACCAAGCGCCTTTTAGCTATCGTCGACAAGCGACTGGAAAACCGTGAATACCTGTGCGGTGATTTCTCAATTGCTGATATCGCGCATTGGTCGTGGGCGCGCATTCACTGGTGGGCCGGCATTGATGATGTTGAAGAGTTTCCAAACCTAAAGCGCTGGATGGCGCAGATCGAGGCTCGTCCTGGGTGTGCCAAGGGTGTCGAAGTTCCACACCCAACGAACTACACCGGCCCGACTGAAGACACCGATAAGCTTGTTGCGGACATCCGCAATATGGTCACCAGGTAACTCTGACAACGCGGCTGGTTTTTCAATCAAGAAAAACCAGCCGTTTTTCAGATGATTTACGCGTTGATATCAATAGCCAACACGGCGGCACGAAGCCGCTCAGGTAGGTGCCGCGGGCAAGTCACCGGTGGCCAATGCAGCCGTGCCATGAAGCGCTGGGCTATACCGACCCCAACGGCCGCACGATGGTTGCGAATGCCGTTAAGTAGGCCGCGTCCGACGCAGTGCCCAAATTGGCGACCGATCGTGTCGCCAAGAAGGACGCGGCCTAGCAATCAAGATTTCCGCGATGGCCACGGCAACAGCATTGGCACAGTCTTTCTGTAGTGTGCGTAGCGTTCACCAAACGTTGTGAGTAGATCGCGTTCTTCCAAGTAAGCCCCGATTATAATGTAGCCAGTCGTTAGGACATTGAACAACAAATGTCCCACCGTCATCACAGGCGCAAACCAGAATGCCAGAAGCATACCGAAGTATATCGGGTGTCGCACGATTTTGTACAGAAACGGCGTCTTGAACTCGTAGTGGTTGTCGATGCGCCCAAACCAGTTATCCAATACCTGCTTGAGGCCGAACAATTCCCAGTGGCTGATTAGAAATGAGCTGCCAAACAAAATGGCCCAGCCGAGGAATGAGATGGCAACCAGAATGAGAGCGATGGTGGTGTTCTCAACCTGCCAGACGACGTCGGTCATTGGTTGCCATTGCCAAAAGATCAGCCACATCAGCAAGCCGCTGATCAGTACGTAGGTGCTTCGCTCGGCGGGTTCCGGCAAGACGTTTGTTAGTACCTTTTTAAAGCCTTGACGTGCCATCGTGCTGTGCTGGATGGCAAAGATGCCAAGCAACACAATGTTGACTATGAGCGCTGTCTCGAACGGCGAAGTGGGGCCAATGTCAATGGATTTTGGGACCCATAGATTTTCGACAAAACCGACGGCATAGACGAGGCTTGCGATGGCGATCACGTAGGCAATGACGCCATAGAGAAGTATTGCGATGCGGGTCATGAAATTGCTCCCTGTAGAAATGCTATTTGCTTTTTCTGGCTTATATTATGCTCAAGGCTAGCCCTCCGGGCTCCGCCGGACCAGAAAAAATGTGCTGAACTCTGTTGAGGCCGACATGCGGATGGGTGAGATGGAGGTGTTTAATCGCGAGGTGGATTGCTCGCTGTTCCTGACGGTACAGTAGAGAGCTATTGCCGAAAGAGGCGCGGGAGCATTTAGTCTTTTGAAATTTGCGGTGCAGCAAAGATCACGTTGTGGCGACGGTTGAGTGCGCTGTACGTTAAGCTGCAAGCTCTCCTGCTAGTCCTTTGGCGATGAGCCCGCGAGTTTCGGCAATGCCATAAAGCGCGATGAAGCTGCCAAAACGCGGGCCTTGTGATTGGCCAAGCAGGACTTCGTAAATAGCTTTGAACCAGTCTTTCAGGCTGTCTGCAAAACCGTTTTCCTTGCCGGCTTCGTAAACAAGAGTTTGCAGATCTTCTGCACTCATGCCATCGGCTGCACGTGCGAGTTTGTCGTCCAGTGCCTTGAGAGCAGTTGCTTCTGTCTCGGATGCCGTGCGAAAAGTTTTCGTCGGCTGCACGAAGTCTTCGTGGTAGGCAATCGCGTAACCCGCCATATCATCAAGAAGCGGCTGGTTGTCCGGCGTCGCGTCGGGCGCCAGCCGTTTAATGAAGCCCCAGAGAATCTGCTTATCGTCCGCGTTGGCTGCCGAGACGAGGTTGAGCAGCAACCCGAATGTCACCGGCAGGTCGGCTGTTGGTGGTGTTCCTTCGTGAATGTGCCAGGCGGGGTTAGACAGTTGTGCCTTGGCGTCTTGCGTTTTGATCCCGCGGATGTGCTGCAGGTATTCATCAACTGCGCGCGGTATGACATCGAAGTAGAGCCGCTTGGCGGTCTTCGGCTTCTGGAACATGAACAGCGACAACGATTGCGGCGAGGCGTACTTCAACCACTGGTCGATTGTCAGACCGTTGCCTTTCGACTTGGAAATCTTCTCGCCGTTTTCATCAAGGAAAAGCTCGTAGTTGAAGCCTTCCGGTGGTGTGCCACCAAGTGCTTTGCAGATGCGCGATGACAATGTGACGGAATCGATGAGATCTTTGCCAGCCATCTCATAGTCGACGTCAAGCGCGGTCCACCGCATGGCCCAGTCAGCTTTCCACTGGCATTTCACGCGACCGCCTGTAACGGGTGTCGTGATTTCTTCGTTTGTTTCGGGATCGACATACGTGACGGTGCCGGCCTCGATATCACGCGCGATCATCGGCACCTGCAGAACTTTTCCTGTGCGCTGGCATACGGGTAGAAACGGTGAATAGGTTTTCTGACGCTCTGCTCCAAGAGTTGGCAGGATGATGTCCATCACCTTGTCGTAGGCGGCGAGCATTTTCAAAAGCGTCGCGTCCATCATGCCTGATTGATAACACTCGGTCGCGGAAAAGAATTCGTATGAGAACCCGAATTGGTCGAGAAAGGCCTGGAGGCGCGCATTGTTGTGATGGGCGAAACTCTCGTGTGTGCCAAACGGGTCGGGCACTTGCGTCAATGGTTTGTCGAGGGCCGCTTGCAAAAGTTCCTGGTTGGGAACATTCGTCGGCACCTTGCGCAGGCCGTCCATGTCATCGGAGAAACAGATGAGCCGCGTTTCACGCTTGCCATCGGTTAGAGCGTGGAACGCATGACGAACTATCGACGTCCGCGCGACCTCGCCAAACGTGCCGATGTGCGGCAGTCCCGATGGACCGTAGCCCGTCTGGAAGATAACAGGGCGGCCAGCTTCTTCTGGATTGGTCTTGGCAAGCTTGTCCAGGCGTTTGATCAGCCGGCGGGCCTCTTCGAAGGGCCATGCTTTGGCGTCTTGAATGGCGTCCTTGATGGCGGAGTCGAGATTTTGGGTCATGCGGCCTGGCTCAGTGCTGTTTTGTGCGAATTGCTTTGATTTGGCCGGACGGTAGTCAGACGTCAGGGCGGGGTAAAGAGATTATTTCGCTGGTCTGTGCGAAATCCACTTCGTCACTTTCAATTCCGTCAGTG